>JAMONB010000327.1 GCA_027066745.1 Flavobacteriaceae bacterium | reverse complement strand
CTGTTATAAGGCATCTATATAATTTGTATATTTGCATATTAAGAAAGTCATTTAGGGAAAACTTTAATAAAAATTATGATGAAAAGATTACTATTTACAATTATTTTAATAATTGCTACAGTTGGGTTTGTGCAAGCTCAAAATGGTAGTATAAGTGGAGGAAGTCCGTTGTTGTTAATTGCAACTACGAATGTTTCACCAGGAACAAACATACCATCAACTGCTGAAGGTACTGATTTTGGTTCTGTAGCACAAGGCACAACAGTTTCACAAACATATAGATTTACAAGTGCTGTTGGAGATATACTTTCAATTACAGCTGCTAATTTAGCTGGAGATTGGGTGCAACAAGCAGCAACACCATTTCTTATTAATGGAATTAATACTACATCTGATTTTACGGTAGATTTTACACCAACAACTGTAGGTGTTCAGACAATAACTGTAGATTTACAAGTATCTAATATCACAAATGGAGGAGTCGTTGAACATTTTTTCTTTCAAATCACTGGAGAAGGAGCAGTACCTACTCCTGAAATTGAAGTGAGAGGTGATGACACTTTAATAGTTGAACTTTTAGCCACTCCTGGAAGTAATACTGATTTTGGAGATATTGTAGCTACTGGCACAAATACAAATAGCAGATTATATACAATTAAAAATAAGGGTTCTGCCCCATTAATAATAACAAGTATATCTAATTTTAGTGGAAGTGCAGATTTTACTGTACATCCTGAACCTCCTGCAGATTTGACTGGAACATTAGCTCCAGGTTTTTCTTATTCTTTTAGAATAGAATTTACACCAATAGCTGCAGTAACTAGAAATGCTTTAATTAAGATTGAAAGTAATGATGGTAATGTTGTTCCTTCTAATTTCTTTTTTCAAGTAACAGGTAAAGGAGTAGCACCAGCTCCTAACATGGACATAATTGGTAATGGCACTTCAATTGCAAGTGGTAGTACAACTCCTAATGCTGGTGATGATACTTTATTTCCTGATACTGATATTACTGGTGGTAGTGTAGCTCATACATTTACTATAGCTAATAATGGTTCTGCTGATTTAGAGTTAACAAATATACCATTAGTAAATATTACAGGTGTAGATGCAGCTGACTTTACAGTTACAGCGGCACCTACAACACCAATTGCTTCTGGTGGAGGAACAACAACTTTTACAGTAACTTTTGACCCAACTACAGTTGGTGTCAAAAATGCTAAGATATCAATACCTAATAATGGTGTTGATAATCCATATGAATTTGATATTCAAGGTACTGGTATTGATGGAGTACCTGTTGGTAGTGAACTTTTAATTACTCAATACTATGAAGGTGCAGGAAATAACCAATGGATTGAGGTTAAAAATATTTCATCTAATTCTATAGTATCAGGGTTTTATAATTTATGTCTTTACACCAATACCAATACAAGAGAAGGTGTAATTAGTACAACAGCTCCTCAAGAGGATGTGCCAATTAGTGGTAATGGTCCTGGAGGGACAATTTTACCTGGTGAAGTTGTACTGTTTAGAAACCCAGCAGCAATACTGCCTTCAGGAGGTGATTTAGGCTCTGCATTGATAATTCCAGATAATATTTGTACTTTTACAGGTGACGATGTAATTTTAATATCTACTTCAACGGGTGATAATTGTTATAATGATAGAATTGATATCATGGGAGATGTACCTCCTGCAGCAGGGTTTCCATCAAATTGGGGTGTAGATAAAAGTTTTATTAAAGGATGTGGTACTACATATGCACCCTCTCTTTCTCATGATTTAAGTAATTATATTGAATTATTAATAGAAGAAGTAGATACTGCAAATCCAGATGCTAATATAGCTTTAGGTACACAAAGAATAGGTACGACTACTTGGACAAGCTCTTGGAGTAATGGAGCTTCTGATAGAACTAGAGTTACAATAATAGATGGTACTTATACTGCTGCAAATGGTTCTTTTGGAGCTTGTGATTTGACAGTTAATGGTACTCTTAATTTTGATTCTGGAACTTCAAATTATGTTGAGGTGAATAGAAGTTTAATTATAAATGGGACATTTAATATCGGTGATCAAGAATCTTTATATTCTGTTAATTTAATACACCCAGGAACACTTCCTGTTTCGATTACTGGTAATATTACTAAGAATGAAACAACAACCTCTTTAACTAATATAGATGATTATACCTATTGGTCTTCTCCTGTTCGAAATACAGGAATTTCAACTGTTTTTGGAGCATATAGGCAAGGTTCGTTGTACTATTGGGATATGGCAGCTGTTAACACTAACGGAACTGGTGGAGATCAGGTACGTGGTGAATGGATACCTGCAGCTGGTCAAACTATGAAGTCAGGAAAAGGTTATATTTCTCAAGGGCCGATAGCAGGAGCTTATCCATTACAGGCTACAGTTTCGTTTTCTGGACAACCAAACAATGGAACAATTGATTTAACGCGAACAGGAAATGACGTAGTGTTCAATAATAATGCAAATGGACTTGATGATTTAAATCTAGTAGGGAATCCATACCCGTCAGCTATTGATGCCATTAAGTTTATAGAGGAGTCTAATAATGCAGTATCGATTAATGGGACATTGTGGTTTTGGACACATCAGACACCAAACAATAATGATCCTGATACCGCAAATGAACAATATACTGCAAATGATTATGCATCTTATAATTTATCAGGTGCTACAGCTGCAGTTTCAGGAGGAGCAGTACCTACTCAATATATTGGTTCTGGTCAAGGCTTTGTTGTGCAAACAAACTCAACGATAGAAAAAGTTACTTTTACAGATGGTATGCGTGTAAAGGGTTTAAATACACAATTTTTTAAAGAAAGTAATTCTAAAAATAAAAAGACTGCTATAAAAGAGAAAGATAGAATTTGGTTAAATTTAAATAGTAGTGTCGGAGGAGCCTCTAATCAAATTTTAATTGGATTTTTCAACAAAGCTACAGATGGTTTTGATAGAGCTTATGATGGTGAGAATATAACTGCAGGTTGGGTTAGTTTGTATTCTAAAATTGAAGATAAAAAATATGCTATCCAAGGTTTAAGTGATTTTAATACCGATAAAAGAGTACCTTTAGGATTTGATACTTATATTGATGATGCTTCAGTTACTTATAAAATAAGTATTGACCATTTAGAAGGAGCTTTAAAAGAAAATGATGTGTATTTAGTAGATAATGAATTAAATATTACGCATGATTTGAAGCAGTCAGAATATAATTTTGCAGTAACTGGTGAAGGGAATTATTCTGAGAGATTTACGTTACAATTTACGAATAGTACTTTGGCAATAGATAATTTAGAGTTAAATAATAATTTTGTGGTTGTAAATGAAGATGATAATTTATTAATTAAATCAAATACTGTAATCAATCAAATTAAGGTATTTGATATCACAGGAAGGTTATTGATTGAACAAAAACCTAATGAAAGTGAATTTAGAATTAATACTCTTAATATTAGAAAAGGTACGGTACTAATTTTGAATACAGTATTTGAAAACGGAGCTGAAATAAGTAAAAGAGCAATCAAGTATTAATTGTAGATAATTTGATAATAAAAAATGCCTCGAATTTTCGAGGCATTTTTTATTGTATGAAATTTGAATTCTAAAACTAATACATTTCTCTTTCAGAAAAATGAAAAGCACTTTCAATAGCAGCATTTTCATCACTGTCACTACCATGAACAGCATTTTCACTGATAGAGGTCGCAAATAATTTTCTGATAGTACCTTCAGCAGCTTCTTCAGGGTTGGTAGCTCCTATTAAGGCTCTAAAATCTTCAACAGCATTAGATTTTTCTAAAATAGCAGCAACAACTGGTCCACGTGTCATATATTCAACCAATTCGCCATAAAAAGGTCTTTCATTATGAACAGCATAAAATGCTTTAGCATCTCTGTCTGTCATTTGAGTTAATTTTAATGCAACTATTCTGAAACCTGCTGCATTAATTTTTTCTAAAATTGCTCCTATATTACCTTTTTCAATTGAATCAGGTTTAAGCATTGTAAATGTTCTGTTTGTTGTCATTCTATTCTTTTCTTTAAATGAGGTGCAAAAATAGTTTTTTTATTAATATAGGAAGATAATTTATTAATATTTCTGAATTGTAATTTTCTGATATATAGTTTTTGTTAAACTTGAGAGTAAAAATTCAACAGTAAAATCAGCTTGAATTTTCACAGTATTCTTGTATATTCGCAAATGATGAATGACTTTAAAATAAAACAACTAAAAGAGCTATTAATTACCTCTAAAAAAATAGTTATAGTTTCTCATAGAAATCCTGATGGTGATGCTTATGGCTCAAGTCTAGCATTGTATCACTATTTGCTGAAATATAAGCACGATGTTACTGTTGTTTCTCCTAATGATTGTCCAGAATTTTTAAAATGGTTACCTGGTCAAAAAAGCATTAGAGTTTTTGAAGAAAATATAGATAAAGGAAAAGAGATTTTAAAAGAAGCAGAGATTGTTTTTACTTTAGATTTTAATGCTTTGCATAGAGTGGGACAACAAATGCAGACCGCTCTAGAAGAACTCAATACTACTTTTGTAATGATTGACCATCATGAACAGCCTGATGATTATGCCAATTTTATGTATTCTGACCCGTCAAAGGCTTCTACTTGTGAAATGATTTATCACTTTTTGGAGAAATTAGGTGATTTAGAGTGTATAGATAAGACAATTGCAACTTGTCTATATACGGGAATTGTAACTGACACAGGCTCTTTTAAATACAATGCAACATCTAATATTACTCATAATATTGTAGCTAGTTTGATAAGTTTGGGCATTGACCATACCAAAATACATAACAATATATTTGATACAAATTCTTTTAATAGATTACAATTACTAGGAATTGCTTTAAGTAATTTAAAAGTGTTGAATACTTATAAAACAGCTTATATAACTCTGTCTCAACAAGAATTAAATTCCCAAAGTTTTAAAAAAGGTGACACTGAGGGTTTTGTGAATTATGGGTTATCAATTAAAGGAATTGTTTTTGCAGTTATTTTTATTGAAGATCAGAAACAAGGAATCATAAAGATGTCTTTAAGGTCAAAAGGAAATTTTTCTGTAAATGATTTTGCACGTAATCATTTTAGTGGCGGAGGGCATTTAAACGCTGCAGGAGGTAGAAGTGAATTATCTTTATCTAATACAATTAAACAATTTTTAGAGATTATTCCTAATTATAAAGAAGATTTAGAAAATTCTTATGAAGCATAACATTATATTATTTATGATTATTGGTTTATTACTATCATGTACAAAACCTAAAGCTAGAAAACCTATAGTTCAAAAAACTTCTTCTTTTCTAAAAGAATCGATAGAACGTAATAAAGTTATCAATAAAAACGAAGAAAAAGTTTTTTTAGATTTGATTAAGTCTGACTCACTACATGAATATTTAAGTTCTGAACATGGTTTTTGGTATTATTATAATACAAAAAATTCAATACCAACACCATTACCTAAATCTGGTGATTCGGTGAATTATACTTATGAAATTAAAGATGTTAATGGAGTAATAATTTACAATACAGAAGAATTAGGAGTGCGTAATTATTTAATTGATAAGCAGGAGCTGATTACAGGTATGCAAGAAGGGCTTAAGCTTTTGCAAAAAGGAGAAACAATTACTTTTTTGTTCCCCTCTCATAAAGCTTATGGGTATTCAGGATATAAAAAAATAAATTCTAATCAGCCTCTAATTTATACAGTCACCTTAAAAGATTTACTACCTAGCAAATAATAATATAGTAAATGAGATTTTTACAAATAACTTTTTTAAGTATTATTCTAATTTCTTGTAAATCATCAAATTATTCAGATTTAGAGGATGGACTTTATGCAGACATACAAACAGAGAAAGGGAGTATCTTAGTTAAGTTTAGCTTTGAGGAAACTCCAATTGTGGTAGCAAATTTCGTGTCTTTAGCTGAAGGAAATAATGACTATGTTGCTGAAAAATTTATAGGAAAACCCTTTTATGATGGATTGACATTTCATAGAGTTTCCAAAGGGTTTTTAATTCAAGGAGGTGATCCAAAAGGAAATGGAACTGGAGGACCAGGTTATCAATTTGAAGACGAATTCCCTACGAACGATGATGCTAATTTATTGTTTTCACATGATAAAGCAGGTATTTTATCTATGGCAAATTCTGGGCAAGACACTAATGGGAGTCAATTTTTTATAACCCAAAAAGCTATGCCTGATTTAGATGGAGTTCATTCTGTTTTCGGTTATGTTGTCGAAGGTCAAAATATTATTGAGTCTATTTCTGAAGGTGATGTGATGAAAAAGATTGAAATTATTAGAGTTGGTATCGCTGCTGAAAAGTTTATTGCTTCAAAAATATTTGGAGAATATTTTGAAAGTTTAGAAAATGAATCAAGAATACGTAAAGAGAAAAATAAGCAAGCAAAAATAGATTTTTTAAATTTTATAGCTGAAGCAGAAATAAAATCAGATAAGTTACAGTCTGGATTGAAAATTTATTTTATCACCAAAACAGATGGGGAAAAACCAAAAACAGGAGCTAAAGTAAATGTTTTTTATGCGGGATATTTTACTACAGGTGAGTTATTTGATTCTAATCGTAGAGAAATTGCTGAACTATATAATAAGTATGATAGTAAAAGAGATAAAAGAGAAGGTTATAAGCCTGTAGCGATGGATTTTGGGCCAGACGCTACATTAATTTCTGGATTTAAAGAAGGCTTGAGACAGATGAAAGTTGGAGATAAAGCTTTGTTATTTATCCCTTCACACTTAGCCTATGGAACTCATGGGTTAGGACAAATACCACCAGATACTGATTTAATTTTTGAATTAGAAATAGTTGAGTAATTTAGTTATGAAGGTGCTATTCCTTGTTTTTTTTTAATAAAACCTTATTTGCAGCTTCAAATGGTGTTAATTGATTATTTTGAACTTGTTTTAACACTTTCTTAAGTTCTTTTTTCACATCCTTATTGTCATAAAATTTCCGTTTTAATTGCTCATCAATAGTCTCTAATACCCAAAATTTATTTTGATTGTTACGATGCTCATCAAAATAATTATTCTTTTTTGTTAGTTTTAGATAAGATAAAATAATCTTCCATATATTTTCAATTCCTGAGTTTTCAATGGCACTACAGATAGAAACCTTTGGTATCCAATTACTCTTTTTTGGAGGAAATAAATGTAAAGCTCGATTGAATTCTGTTTTTGCAAGTTGTGCTATTTTTAAGTTCTCACCATCTGCTTTATTGATAATTATGGCATCTGCCATTTCAATAATTCCACGTTTAATGCCTTGAAGTTCATCGCCAGCACCAGCTAGTTTTAAAAGTAAAAAAAAGTCTACCATTGAGTGTACAGCAGTTTCTGATTGACCAACTCCAACGGTTTCTATGAGTATAGTATCAAACCCTGCAGCTTCACATAAAATAATAGTTTCACGTGTTTTTCTAGCAACACCGCCTAAAGAATCACTTGCAGGTGAAGGACGGATAAATGCATTTGAATCTCTTACCAATTGCTCCATTCGAGTTTTATCACCTAAAATACTACCTTTATTTATACTGCTGCTTGGGTCAATTGCTAATACTGCAACTTTTTTTTCTAATTGAGTTAAGTGTTTGCCAAAAACTTCTATAAAACTACTTTTTCCTACACCAGGAACACCAGTAATTCCAATTCTAACAGATTTATTTGCATATGGTAAGCATTCACGAAGGATTTTTATAGCCTTTTTTTGATGTATTGAATTTGTACTTTCAATTAGGGTGATAGCTTTACTTAGATAAGTAATATTACCTTTAGCTATACTTTCAATAAATATTTTAGTAGAGGGAAGCTTCTCTCTGTTTAATTTTATTTTTTGTATTGACTTAGGTTGTTTAATACCTTTTACTTCTTTTTGTATGTTTTTGTTTTTAGTATCCATTGCCTTTGTTTTGACCCCTATAAAACAAGAGTAATCTTTTAAATTTCGATTATTAATTAAGCTGCTCTATTTTTCATTAAAATTAAGTGTTTGTCTTGGTTCCATTTTTCCATAGGAGTTATTCTTCCTAAT
>JAMONB010000326.1 GCA_027066745.1 Flavobacteriaceae bacterium | reverse complement strand
TACTTCTGAATGTGCCTAGATAAAACAAAAAAATAAATACGTACGCGATGTGTTTCTTTTTAAATGATATTGACTTCAGTTTCAATGGGTATACCAAATTTTTCTACTACTGCATTTTGAATGCGTTTTGATAAATCATAGATCTCTTTTCCTGTTGCATTTGCATAATTGACCAAAACCAAAGCTTGGTTTTTATGAATACCTGCATCACCAAAACGTTTACCCTTAAAACCACATTGCTCAACCAACCATCCTGCAGGAACTTTAATCTCGTTTTCAGAAACCGTATAATGAGGTGCGTCAGGAAATTTTTCTTGCAATTTTTTAAATTCAGATTTAGAAATAATAGGGTTTTTAAAGAAACTACCACTATTTCCAATTTTTTTAGGATCGGGTAATTTATGCTCTCTGATCGCAATTACGGCATCAGAAACATCCTTAATGGTAGCGTTTTTAATATTTTGTTTATCCAGTTCAGCTTGTATGGCTCCATAAGAACTATTCAAAATATGCTTATTCTTTGAAAGTTTAAACGTAACATTGGTAATAATATAACTACCTTTTAATTCGTTTTTAAAAACAGAATTCCGATAATCAAAAGCACATTCATCTTTATTGAAAATCCGTTCAATACCAGTTTCTATGTGTATTGTTTCAACTTTCTGGGCTGTATCCTTAAACTCAACACCATAGGCACCAATATTCTGTATCGGAGCCGTACCAACATTACCTGGTATTAATGATAAATTTTCTACACCGCCATAATTATTTTCAATACACCAGAGTACAAATTCATGCCAGTTTTCTCCTGCAGCTACTTGTACCAAAACTGTATCCTCAAATTCATCAACAACCTTAATGCCTTTAAAAGCAATGTGGATTACTAGTTTAGTAATGTCTTTGGTTAGTAATAAATTACTACCTCCACCAATAATAAAAAAATCTTTTTCCTTTTTTAAAAGTTCTTTTAAAATTTCTATATGGGTAATGTCTAAAAATTTTAAAGCTTTCACATCAATACCAAAGGTATTATATGGTTTTAATGAAATGTTATGTTGAATTTGCATTAGTCTTTATATACTTTTAAGGCTTCTTTTAAAATATGAACTGATTTGATTAAACTTTCTTTATTCAAAACGTAAGCAATCCTAATTTGGTTCAATCCTACATTTTTAGTTGAATAGAATCCTGCTGCAGGAGCTACCATTATTGTTTCTCCATCCACATCAAAATCTTCTAATAACCATTGTGCAAAAGCATCAGTATTTTTAACAGGCAATTCAACAATACAATAAAAAGCACCTTTAGGCGTGCCTACTTTAATACCTTCAATTTTTTGTAATTCGCTAATTAAAGTATTTCTTCTATCAACATATTCAGAAATAACATCGTCAAAATAACTTTGAGGAGTGTCTAAAGCAGCCTCGCATGCTATTTGAGCAAAGGTAGGCGGACTCAACCTCGCTTGAGCAAATTTTAAAGCAGTTGAGATTACTTCAGTGTTTTTAGAAACCAAGCATCCAATTCTTGCACCACACATACTATATCGTTTAGAAACCGAGTCAATGACAATGGCATGGTTTTCTATGCCTTTTTCTTGTAGGATAGAATAATGTGCTAAACCATCATAAGTAAATTCTCTATACACTTCATCAGCAATTAAAAATAAATCGTGTTTTTTAACAATAGCTGCAAGCTTTTGAATCTCCTCTTTTGAATATAAATACCCCGTTGGGTTACCAGGGTTGCATATCAATATTGCCTTGGTTTTTTTACTAATTAGTTTTTCAAATTCTTCAATAGGAGGTAAGGCAAAATTGTTGTCAATTTTTGAGACTACAGGTACAATTTTAACACCCGAAGCTGTTGAAAAGCCATTGTAATTTGCATAAAAAGGTTCAGGGATAATTACTTCATCATCAACATCCATAATACTGCCAAAAGCAAATAATAAGGCTTCGCTACCACCAGTTGTGACAATAATTTGATTGTGATTTACCTCAATACTATGTTTACTGTAATATTGAGCAATTTTTTTTCTATAGATTTCAGAGCCTTCAGATCTAGAATAGGCTAAAATTTCTAATGTATTATTTTTAATTGCATCTAAAGCTATTTTAGGTGTTTTTATATCGGGTTGACCAATATTTAAATGATAAATAGTCTTTCCTGATTTTATAGCTTTTTCAGCAAAAGGCACCAATTTCCGAATGGGTGATTGAGGCATTGATTTTCCTTTGAGAGATACAGTTGGCATAGAAATAAATATTTATAACAAAATTGCAAAATTTTATTCAATTTATAGGTGTTTAGACCTCTATTTTAAAAAGTTAAATTTTAGAATTACAAGAGGTTGTATTCATTTATTTTGTAAATTTAGAAAGAATACAATGTTGTATGCATTTAAAAATAAGAGATTTACATATCGTTTTAATCCTATTTATAGCTCTAAATAGTTACTCTCAAGATAAATTTAATATACAAGGAGGGAAGGATAGTTATACTTTATCTTTTAAATTAATGAGTAATTTAATTATTATTCCCATTGAAGTAAATGGTACAGTACTCAACTTTTTATTAGATACTGGTGTTGATAATTCTTTATTACTCAATTTAGAGTTGAAAGATTCCTTAAACCTTAAAAATGCAGAACAAATTAGATTGAGAGGCTTGGGTGAAGGTGAATATTTAGAAGCTGTAAAATCTAGAAATAACACACTAAAACTTGGTAAAATTTTCAATAATAAGCACATGGTTTATGCCATTTACAGTAAAGAATTTGATTTGTCGTCAAGGTTAGGGATAGATGTTAATGGTATTATTGGAGGTGATTTATTTAGAGATTTTATTGTTGAGGTAAATTACAGTTCAAAACGAATTAAGTTTTCAAACCCAGATACATATAACTATAAAAAGTGTAAACGATGTGAAGGTTTTGACTTACATTTTTATAAAAACAAACCTTATATATATGCAACAGTAGATGTTGGTAAAGAGATACCTGTAAAGCTATTGATAGATTCTGGAGGTAGCGATGCTTTATGGTTGTTTGATCAATCTAGTATTGATATTTCAGTGCCTGAAAATCATTTTAATGATTATTTAGGTAGAGGGTTAAGTGGTAATATTTATGGAAAACGGAGTAAAATAAAAAAGATTTCTTTAGGAAATTATACCTTAACGGATGCCAATGTCGCTTATCCTAATTTTAATTCTATCGAAGATGCTTATATACATAAAGGAAGAAATGGGTCTATAGGTTCTGAAATACTAAAACGTTTTTTGATTATCTATGATTATCCAAATAAAAAATTGACCATCAAAAGACCCTCAAAATATTACAAGGAACCCTTTTTATACAATATGAGTGGTATGGAATTAGCCTATAACGGTAGTAAACTGGTGAAAGAAAGACAAACAGCTTTGTTAGACACAGAAGGTTCCAACTCGAATAATCACGCTACTGTACAACTATTATATAGTTATATCTACGCCTTAAAACCTTCATATAGAATTGTTGATTTAAGAGAGGATTCACCTGCCGCTCTTGCTGGACTTTTAAAGGGTGATATATTGATTAAAATTAACGGAAATGCAATTTATAATTACAAACTACAAGATATTATCTATCTATTTTCTAGTAAAGAAGGAAAAAAAATAAAACTTTTGGTAGAGCGTAATGGTAAAGAGCTCCTTTACGAATTTAGGTTAAAAAAAATGTTATAAAAAAAGCGACTCATTTGAGTCGCTTTTTTTATTGAATGCTCTAAATTTTATTTTTTATCATTAGATAACATACTTTTTTCATGTTCTTCTAAGATAGTAATACTACTTTTCTTATTTATTTTCCCTCGTACAGGAATTGTAATGCTAGGTCTGTCAGCATTAGATGTAATGGTTATTGTTTTAGATATTTGCCCAATTCTATTCGTGTCATACTTCACTGTTATTTCACCAGTTTTACCAGGCATAATTGGTTCTTTCGGTGTAGAGGGTACTGTACAACCACAACTACCTTTAACATTTGAAATAATTAAAGGAGATTTACCAACATTAGTAAATTTAAAAACTCGAATAGGGTCAGATTTTTGTTCAATAGTACCATAATCTACAGTTTTAGTTTCAAACTTAAATTTAGGAGCATTTGGGTCAGCTTCTTTAACTGCTGTGTTTTGTGCATTTATAGATAAACTAATACTTCCGATAAATAATAATAGTGCTAATTTTTTCATTTTAATATAAATTTGTAATTTTTTTATAATGCAAATATACAGCAATAAAGTTAAAACTCGAATTTTGTATACTGCATAATTCAGTTAATATATGAACGTGTAATTTTATAGCATATTGTTATAGAAATATGCTATAAATTGTAACTTTGTAAATTGATTTCAAAAACGATGCCAAGAATATGAATTTAGCCACAAAATATAATGCAACCCAAGTAGAAAAGAAATGGTATGATTACTGGATGCAAAATAATTATTTTCATTCTATACCTGATGAAAGAGAGCCTTATACTATTGTAATACCACCACCAAATGTAACAGGAATATTGCATATGGGGCACATGCTGAATAATACCATTCAAGATGTATTGATTAGACGTGCAAGATTACAAGGTAAAAATGCATGTTGGGTACCTGGTACAGACCATGCCTCAATTGCTACTGAAGCTAAAGTTGTAGCTAAATTGAAAGAACAAGGCATTGATAAAAATGACTTGTCTAGAGATGAATTTTTAACACATGCTTGGGATTGGACACATGAATATGGAGGTGTGATTTTAGAACAATTAAAAAAATTAGGCTGTTCTTGTGATTGGGATAGAACCAAGTTTACTTTAGATGACGAGATGAGTGAAGCTGTCATCAAAACTTTTGTTGATTTGTACAACAAAGGATTAATCTATAGAGGATACCGAATGGTAAACTGGGATCCTGAAGCAAAAACAACTCTGTCTGACGAAGAGGTTGAATATGTAGAACAAAACGGAAAATTATATTATATCAATTATAAAATTGAAGGAACAGAAGAAATGTTGACTGTTGCTACAACTAGACCTGAAACTATTTTGGGTGATACTGCAATATGTATCAATCCGAATGATGAGCGTTTTACACATTTAAAAGGTAAAAAGGCAATTGTACCTATTTGCAATAGAACGATTCCTATTATAGAAGATGATTATGTTGATGTTGAATTTGGGACAGGTTGTTTGAAAGTAACACCTGCTCATGATATGAACGATAAAGCCTTAGGTGATAAACACAAATTAGAAGTAATTGATATTTTTAATGATGATGCGACATTGAATAGTTTCGGATTGCATTATCAAGGTAAGGATAGATTTGTAGTACGTAAAGAAATAAGTAAAGAACTAGAAAATTTGGGTTGCTTACCAAAAGTAGAAAACCATATCAATAAAGTAGGTACTTCTGAAAGAACCAAGGCTGTGATTGAACCAAGGTTATCAGATCAGTGGTTTTTGAAAATGGAAGGTTTGGTAAAGCCAGCATTAAAAGCGGTGTTAGAAGATCAAGAGATTAAACTGTATCCTAAAAAAATAGAAAACACCTATAGACATTGGCTAGAAAATATTAGAGATTGGAATGTGTCTCGTCAATTGTGGTGGGGGCAACAAATACCAGCGTATTATTATGGAGATGGAGCAACAGATTTTGTAGTTGCTGAAAACAAAGAAGAAGCCTTGAAATTAGCTCAAAAGAAGCTAAATGTCATTTCGACAGAGCTAGGAACAAGCGACGAGAAATCTCTAAGAATCGAAGATCTAAAACAAGACAATGACGCATTAGATACTTGGTTTTCTTCATGGTTATGGCCGATATCAGTTTTTGACGGAATTAGGAATCCAGATAATAAAGAAATAAATTATTACTATCCAACAAATGATTTAGTGACAGGGCCAGATATTATTTTCTTTTGGGTAGCCCGAATGATTTTTGCAGGTTATGAATTTAGAAATGAAAAACCTTTTGAAAATGTATATTTTACAGGAATTGTACGTGATAAACAGGGTAGAAAGATGTCAAAATCTTTAGGTAATTCACCTGATGCTTTAAAGTTGATTGAAGACTATAGTGCTGACGCAGTACGTGCTGGTATGATGTTATTAAGTTCTGGGGCTGGTAATGATTTATTGTTTGACGAAACGAAACTACAACAAGGTAAAGCATTTTCAAATAAAATAGTAAATGCCTATAGACTAGTCAATGGTTGGGAGGTTAGCTCAGAAATTGAACAACCAGCATCAAGTAAAATTGCACTTAAATGGTTTGAAGCAAAGTTTCAAGAGGCTTTTACTGAAATAGAAGACCATTTTTCAAAATATAGATTGTCTGATGCTTTAATGACGACCTATAAATTAATTTGGGATGATTTCTGTTCGTGGCTATTAGAAATGATAAAACCAGGGTATCAACAACCGATAGACCAACAAACTTTTGATGCAGTAATCATAATTTTTGAAAATAATTTAAAAGTACTACACCCATTTATGCCATTTTTAACTGAAGAAATTTGGCATCAAATTTCAGATAGAAAAGTAGAGGAGGCGTTGATCGTTTCTAGAAATCCAGAGTTAAAGGAATTTGACAAACAAATCATAACAGATTTTGATTATGCTGCTGAGGTAATTTCAGCGATTAGAAATATCCGTAAAGAAAAAAACATTTCTTTTAAAGAAAAATTAGAACTGTTTGTTTCAAAAAATGAGAGTTTCAATGCCGATTTTGATGTTGTTATTAAAAAGCTATGTAATATTTCTGAAATAAAAGAAACTCAGACTAAAGTTGAGAATGCCTTATCATTTCGTATCAATTCTAATGAATACTTTATTCCGTTTGGAGCAACTATTGATGTTGAAGCAGAAAAACAAAAATTAGAAGAGGAATTAAAATATACAAAAGGGTTCTTAATATCTGTTCAAAAGAAACTATCTAATGAGCGTTTTGTAAACAATGCACCAGATAAAGTTATTGAAATAGAAAGAAAAAAAGAAGCTGATGCGGTATTAAAAATTGAAACCTTAGAAGATAGTTTGGCAAGTTTGAAGTAGGTATATATCGCCCTTTCAGGGCTACCTTATATTCTATAGGGCTTAGTCTAGTGTGATAGGGCGTCCCATTTCATAGAACTTTGTTCCATCTCTTAGAACTTTATCCTATATTATTAGATGAATCTTCGGGGAGTATTCATTCTGTATTTGACTTTTTTTATAAAAATATTTCTTTATAGTGTAGCAAAAGCTCTTACAGGAAAAGTACCTGCACCTTTAAATTTTGGAGGCACAGCACTAAATGTAAATCCATCAACAGGTAATAGCTGTAAGTTGCAAAGATGTTCTACTATTAAAATTTCTGCACCCAATAATATGGTGTGTACAGGTCTTGATTGTCCGTTGGTATCATCAATATTATGAGAATCAATCCCTACTAGTTTTACGTCAGCATCTCTTAAATATTCTGCAGCTCCTTCAGTTAAATACGGATTGTTTTCAAAATAATTATCTGTATTCCAATGAGTGTCCCATCCTGTATGAATTAATACAGCTTTGTTTTTTAGGTTATAATTATTTAAATGATTTTCTGTTATTTCTATGGTTTCTGAAAAAGGAATTCTAATTACTATAGCATCTATATCAACAAAACTTTCTAGACTTACTTCAGAAAGATCTTTTCCATCTTCATATCTGTGAAAAGGACAATCAATATAAGTACCTGTATTAGTAACCATCTCAATTTTTCCTATTTGAAATTGAGTACCTTCTTCGTAATATTCTTTTGACGCCTCCCTACTTAGGTAATCACAAATAATAGGAGCTGGCAGACCTTTGTAGGTAATGAGTCCGTTTTCGATAGTGTGACTAAGATCTATATATTCTTTTTTCATATTTAATTAAAAATGATCTTTTGAAGACTCAGCAACCAATCTGTTAATTTCTTTCAACTCACTTGTGGTTAAATCTCTCCATTTACCTACAGGGACATCTAAATTGATATTCATAATTCTGACACGTTTCAATTTGTTGACTCTGTAATCTAAATGTTCACACATTCTACGTATTTGCCGATTGAGTCCTTGAGTTAAGATAATATTAAATTGAA
>JAMONB010000325.1 GCA_027066745.1 Flavobacteriaceae bacterium | reverse complement strand
ATTATTTAAAGAGTCTAAAATTATTATTAAAAAGAATAGGTTACCTAACTGTAGTTTACAGTTTGATGCGATTGTTGTTTTTAATATTTCAATGGGATAGTTTTAGTAATGTCACTTTTTTGAACTTTTTAGGAGGTGTTAGGTTTGACTTATCAGTAATTTTTTATACCAATATACTGCTCGTTTTAGGGCATACTATCCCTGGAAATTTTAAGTATACCTTAGGTTACCAAAAAGTATTAAAGTGGTTGTTTTACCTTGTTAATGTGATTTTTTTAATTACCAATTTTGTAGACTTTATTTACTTTAGCTTTACTGGAAAACGAAGTACTTATGGCTTGATAACGGCATCTGGTATGGAGCATGAAATGAATGCTTTATTGCCTTCGTTTATGAAAAGTTATTGGTATATATTTTTATTAAGTTTTGTGTTTTTATACTTGTTTTGGAAATTTATACCTAGTCAACTATTTACTGTTAAGCATAAATTGGCAAAGCCAGAAACTATTAAACAAATAGGTGTTTTTTTACTAGCGATGGCTAGTTGTGTTTTAATAGGACGAGGAGGTACGCAACGAAAACCATTACGAAGAGTTGATGCCATTAAATATGCAACCTCTAAAAACACACCAATTGTTTTGAGTACGCCTTTTTGTATTTTAAAAACAATAGGGAAGAACAATCAATTGAAGCATCTTGCATTTTTTGATGAGCAAGAATTGAAGAAACACTATACGCCAGTTAAAAATTATAAAGACAGTATCGCTTTTGCCAAAAAAAATATTGTAATCCTTATTTTAGAGAGTTTTGGCGATGAAAATGTTAGTTACTCGAGTCCAAAAACAGGAAATACACCTTTTTTAGATTCGTTGATTCAAAAATCATTATACTTTAAAAACGGATTTGCAAACGGAAGGGTTTCTGTAGCTGCTGTGCCTTCAATAATTTCGGGAGTACCAAGTTTGTTTGGTGAGCCTTATATTTCGTCAACCTATGCTTTTAATACAATTAATAGTTTTCCTAAAATCTTAAAAGAAGAAGGTTATACTACTTCTTTTTTTCATGGAGCATTTAACGGAAGTCAAAATTTTGATCAGTATGCTACCATTGCTGGATTTGATAAGTATTATGGTAAAAATGAATACCCAGATGAAAATCCAGACCATAGAGATGGGAAGTGGGGCATTTTTGATGAAGAATTTTTACAGTTTTTTGGGCAAGAATTATCAAGTTTTAAAGAACCGTTTTTTTCAAGTATATTTACTTTAACGTCTCATGTACCATTTGTAATGCCAAAAAAACATCAAGGGAAGTTTAAAAAAGGAGTTACTCAATTTTATGAAACGGTAGGTTATACCGATTATAGTCTTCAAAAATTTTTTAATTATGCAAAGCAACGGCCATGGTATAAAAATACGGTTTTTGTTATAACGGCAGATCATTGCTCGGCAATGCAAGGTTTTTATAAAACGTCTATTCAAGAATTTTCGATTCCGATTATTGTTTTTGACCCATCAAATAAAAACTTTCCGAAAGTGTCTTCTAAAAATGTCCAACAGATTGATATTTTGCCAAGTATATTAGATTATTTGCATTACGATAAAGATTTTGTGAGTTATGGGTATAGCTTTGAAGAAGATAAAAACCTGATAATTAATTTAGTTAATGATGTGTATCATGTCACAATAGATGATTACTATTTTATTTTTGATGGGACTAAAATTTTAGAATTATACCATCTTAAAAATGATGTGTTGCTAACAAATAATTTGGTGAATACTAAATTACCAATTGTTAAAAATTTAGAGATACAGGTAAAGGCATATTTACAATCTTTTAATACTAATTTTATCAATAATACACTAACAAATTAGTCATTGAAAAAAATTCTTGTCATACAGCAGAAAATGATTGGCGATGTATTGGTCAGCTCAATACTTTGTAATAATCTAAAAAAAGCATACCCAAATGGTGAGATTCACTACATGGTGTATGAATTTACATTGCCTGTCTTACAGGATAACCCGAATATTGACAGAATAATTTTATTTACCGATAAGCATAGAAAAAATAAATGGACTTTTTTTAAGTTTATGATGTCTGTTCGTAAAGAAAAATATGATTTAATCATAGATGCGTATTCTAAACTAGAGAGCTGGATGACCATTTGGTTTTCTGGAGCTTCACAAAAAATATCTTATCAAAAAAAAGGAAGATCGTTTTTATACACCCACAACATTAAGTTTATCAATAGCCCTAGAACAAATTTAGGATTGACCATAGAAAGGCGTTTGTCATTACTAAGACCTCTACAACTTAACATAGAAATTGACCCAATACCAAAGCTTTTCGTTTCGGAAAATGAAAATAATTTAGCCAAAAAATTATTAAAAAAACATGGTGTTGATGACTGTGAAAAAATTATAATGATTTCTATTATTGGTAGTTCAAACAATAAAACATATCCGCTAAAATACATGGCTGAGCTTATTGATTTTATGGCTGATAATTTTGAGGTAAATTTCTTGTTTAATTATATACCAAATCAGATTGATGAAGCAACAAAGGTTTATAATTACTGTAAAGCCTCAACAAGAAAGCATGTTTATTTTGATATTATAGGTAAAAATTTAAGAGCGTACATTGCTTTAATGAATCAATGTGAGTTGATTATTGGTAATGATGGCGGTGCTATTAATATCGCAAAATCTTTAAATAAACCTTCATTCATTATTTTTTCTCCTTGGATAGAAAAGAGAATTTGGGCTACTTTTGAAGATGGGAAATTTCATAAATCTGTACATTTAAAAGACTATAAGCAAGAGTTGTTTGACCATAAATCGGAAAAAGATCTTAAAAGAACTTCCTTAGAATTGTATCAATATTTTACACCAAATTATTTTTTAGATGAATTAAAAATATTTTTAAAATATAATTTATCTGAAAATAAAGGGCTGATACTAGAGGATATTATTTGTGTAAATGAATCTAAAAATAGAATAAATAAATTGTCAGTTTTAATTATTACACTGAATGAAATTGATAATATAGATTCATTAATTGAAAATGTAAGTTTTGTAGATGAGATTGTTATTGTAGATTCTTTTAGTACTGACGGAACTATTGAGGCTGTAAAAAAACACAATAATGTAAGGTTTGTAGAGCATGAGTTTGTTAACTTTTCTGATCAGCGTAATTTTGCATTAAAACAGGCCAGTAATGATTGGGTCTTATTTATTGATGGAGATGAAAGAATTTCAGATGATTTGCAAGATGAAATTATTACTAGACTTGATACGCATAAGAATATAGTTGCTTATGGAATTTATAGAAATTTTTATTTCAAAAATTCGCTCTTAAAATTTAGTGGTTATCAGACTGATAAAGTCTTTAGGCTCTTCAATAAAAACTATGTGGCTTATCATAAAGAAAAGCTGGTGCATGAGACATTAAACATAGATGGTGTAACAAAAATGTTAAACAATAAGCTAGATCACTATTCATATGTAAGTAATGAAATTTACAAAGAAAAGTTGGTGAAATATGCAAAATTGCGTGCAGAAGAATTGTATTTAAAAAAAATAAAGCCTAATTTTTACCATTTTTATATCAAACCTAGATATCGGTTTTTATATCATTTTGTAATTAGACGCGGGTTTTTAGATGGTAAAAACGGATATAAAATATCTAGACTGAATGCTTTTGAAGTAAAACAACGATATGTTGAGTTAAAAAAGTTGTATTTAAAAGCTTAAATTTATTTTTTCTTAAAATTTATGAAATCATGTCTTTAAGGTATTATTCAGACTTCTTTCCCAAATATTTTTGTTTCAGACGTTTTTTTCTATGGTATTTCTTTTGAAACTGTTGAGTGTAAAACCACATTTTTTCATAGATTGTATTAAAGTCATCACCACTTAATTTAGCATAGGCATCACTCATAATTTTAATCATTTCTTTTTTTGGTGTTAGCCTTGAAAAATTTTTCATTCTAGCATTCAAATCAAGTTCAAAAAAGGACATTCTGTTTAAGTCTACCAAATAGAAATTATAATTTTTATTTTGCTTTACAATTAAGGTGTTTCCAGGAGAATGATCTTTAAAATAAATACCTTTTTCATGTAGTTGCCATGTGAATTTTGTAAATTGTCTTAAGATATTTTCATGGTCAAGGTAATTAGGGTCTGTAACCAATTCTCTAAAGGTTAAATCGTAATTTAAATGTTCGCAAACATAATAACTATCAAGCAAACCCAAGAAAGAATTGTTTTCATGATATGCTATAGGCTGTGGTGTGCCAATTTTTTTTTCAGTTAATAGATTTGCATATTCATAAGAACGTTGAGCTTTTGATTTTCTAAAAAAACGATAGGCAATTTTATTGATTAAGTTTGGTGTTTTAAATGACTTTACGTTGACTGTTTTCTCACCCAATTCAAAAGTTTTAATTTTATTTCTTCCTCCATCTCCAATTAAAGTTCCATGAGTAGCAAAATTGTGAATTGTATTTTTTAGTTGGGTTTCTAAAGACCTGTAACTATTGTGAATTTTCATATTTATTGATGTTATTGTTATACAAAAGTAAGAATATTTGAAAATTATAGATGCTTTTTCATATTTTCGCTGTTTAAACTTTGTCTTTAAATGTTTTGTTGATGTATGATATTGCAGTAATTTTAATAAATTATAATTCTTCTAAATTTACAACTGATGCTATTGAATCAATAATTAAAGTTACGTCTATTTCACTAAATTATCAAATTATTGTTGTTGATAATGCATCAAGATATGAAGATTATATTTTGGTGAAAGATTATATTTTAAGTTTAGAAGCAGAGAACATAAAATTATTTAGAAGTAAGATAAATACTGGTTTTGGTGCTGGAAACATGTTTGGTATTCAATTTTCTAATGCAAGATATTATGCTTTTATAAATAATGATACACTATTAAAAAATGATTGTTTAGATGTATTGTTCAATTTTATGAAAACACATGAAAATATTGCTTTATGTGCTCCACAAGGGTATGATGAAAATGGCAATGTATTAAAAGGGTTTGACCATTTTCTAAGCCTAAAAAGAGAGCTTTTTGGAAGAAAAATATTTGAAAAGTTAAATCCAAAAAAATATCCTAAGCGTAATAAAAAATATGAAGAGCCAATTAAAGTTCAGTGCATACCTGGATCTTTTCTGTTTGTTGATGCAAGATCATTCGATAATGTAGGTGGTTTTGATACAAATATATTTTTATATTATGAAGAAACAGATTTAGCCTTTAGAATTAGTAAATTAAAAGAAAAAAATGAATGCTATTTAATGCCTAAAGCAGAATATATCCACTTTAAAGGGCAGAGCACGGCTAAAAGCTTAGCAATAAAGAAAGAAATGAAAATATCATTATTATATGTTCTAAAAAAGAATTCCTCTTACTTTAGTTACTTAATTTTGAAATATTATCTAACTGTTCAATATTTATTCAAATCTATTTTTAAACCAAAGTATTTTAGTTTAGTAGTATTATTTATACAAGGAGCTCCCTTAAATAAATCATTAAAACAGTCTCAAAAAATAGCCGTAAAATAAGATGAATATTCTACATATATCAGGGGTTAAAAATTGGGGTGGCGGAGAAAATCATATCGAAAATTTATATGTTGAACTTCAAGTCAATCATTTAGAGGTAAATCAACATGTTTTATGTGTAAAACACGGAAAATTTCATCAAATATTGAAGGAAAAGGGTAATTTCAATTATATCCCAGCTTCTTTAGCTATAAAAATGGACTTAAGGTTTGTGTTGAAAATAATTAAAACGTGTAGATTAAAAAAAATAGACTTAGTTCATATTCATGACCCCACAGCATTAACTTTATGTGTGATTGCTGACAGAATTACAGGTACTTTACCACCATTTGTTTATAGTAAAAAAACATCTTTTCCTATTAAGAATAGAAAATCTACATTATTTAAATATAATTACAAAAAGATTAAAAAAATTATATGTGTCTCTAATGCTACTGAAAAAGTTGCTTCGCAAAGTATTGAAGATGAATCAAAATTAATTACAATATACAACGGAATTAGATTTGATAATAAAACAAAAGAAACAGCATTTAAATTAAGAGATAAGTACAGCATTAGTAGTGATACTTTAATCGTTGGTCATATAGGTAACCATATTAGAGCAAAGAATTTAGTAACATTTATTGAAGTTATAAATGAACTAATTAATGTTAGAAAAATCAAAAAAATTCATTTTGTACAAATAGGTATGTTTACTGATAGAACTCAGACCTATTTTGATTTGATTGAAAAATATAGTTTAGAAAAATTTGTAACTTTCACTGGATTTATGGATAATGCATCTGCATTTTTATCTCAATTTGATATTTTTCTATTAACTTCACAATCTGAAGGTTTACCACAAGTTATAAATGAAGCCTTTTATTTCAAAATTCCTGTTGTGAGCACTAATGTTGGAGGTATTCCTGAAATTATTAAGAATGGTGAAAACGGTTTTTTAGCTGATGTGGGCGACAGTAAGAAGTTATCAGATCATATAATTAATATGATGAGTGATGAAAAATTAATAAATGGTTTTGTTAAAAAATCACACAATCAATTAATGGAGAATTTTTCTACAGTAAATATGGCTGAGTCTACATTAAAATTATATAAATCAATAATAAAATTATATGGACTACGAAAATAAGCCTGATGGTTATTATAATGATGATAGAGAGGAAATGCTATTCTTTTTACCTAAAGATGCTAAGAAAGTATTAGATGTAGGCTGCGGTAATGGTATTTTTGCGGCTTCAATAAAAAAAGAAAATAATGCTGAGGTTTGGGGAATTGAATTGATGGAAGATGAAATTTTAAAGGCAGAAAATATACTAGATAAATCTTTTGCGGGGCCTTGTGAAGACCATATTGATAGTTTACCTGATAATTATTTTGATGCCATTTATTTTAATGACATTTTAGAACACCTAGTAGATCCATATGATGTGCTTGAAAGAATTAAGAGTAAACTGTCTAGTAATGGCGTTGTAATAAGTTCTATACCAAATATTAGGTGCCATTATATTATCATGCCTTTATTTTTTAAAAAAGAGTTTGAATATCAAGATTTTGGTATTTTAGATAGGACACATCTACGATTTTTTACTAAAAAGAGTATTAAAAACATGTATCTTAATCTAGGATATGAAATTGTTGATCATGTAGGTATCAATCGTAGTAAATCAATACGACCAATTCTGTATAATATTCCATTGTTTTTTACAGCTATGGATATGAGATATCCACAATATGCAACAGTAGCTAGATTAAAAAAATAAGAATATTGAGTATTTCTAATGACGGATGAATTAAATAATGCCATAAATAATTTACAAAAAAGAGATGTAATTCTCTACCCGACAGATACTGTTTGGGGTATAGGTTGTGATGCAACCAGTAAAGAGGCTGTCGCAAGAATTTTCAGAATCAAGCAACGAAGAGAGAGTAAAAGTTTAGTAATATTAGTTGATGGTTTAGAAATGTTACAACAATATGTTACACAAATTCCTGAAAAAGTGATAACAATTCTAAAGACAGTAACAGAGCCTACTACTATTATTTATAAGAACCCTATTGGTTTGGCTAAAAATGTTGTGGCCAAAGACAATACTATAGCGATTAGAATTGTAAAAAATGAATTTTGTCAAGAATTGATTAAGCAATTTGGCAAACCGATTGTTTCTACTTCAGCAAATATTAGTGAAAAACCAACACCAAAATCTTTTAAAGAAATTGACCCTTCTATTTTGGATGCCGTTGATTATGTGGTAAATTTGTATCATGATAAAATAACCAATACCCCTTCAAGAATTATTAAGCTTGATAAAGATGGTTCGGTAAAAGTGATACGTGATTAATCCTATCCATATCCTTAACCCTTTCCAAAGTAAAGAGGGCAAGTAAAGTGTTTTATTAAAATATTTAATGATAAAAAGAAGTGTCAATTTATAAACAAGCATTACAACAAGAGATTTTCTCTTACATAACTAAAGCATCATCACAATTACAATTAGAAACATACGTAATTGGTGGTTTTGTACGTGATTTCTTATTGCAGAGAGA
>JAMONB010000324.1 GCA_027066745.1 Flavobacteriaceae bacterium | reverse complement strand
TAACCAGCTACCATTTTTATTTTGAATATCAATACACTTTCCTGTTTCATCAACATGACCTTGAACAATATGACCATCAAGCCGATCACCTAATTTCATAGCCCTTTCTAAATTAATTTTGTCATTAACTTTCAGGTTCTTAAAATTACTTTTTGATAATGTTTCGTCAATTGCAGTAACGGTATAGGTGTCGTTTTTATGATCTAAATCAATAATAGTTAAGCAAACTCCATTGTGAGCAATGCTTTGGTCAATTTTCAATTCAGAAGTAAGGTTGCTTTTTATTGTGAGTTGAAGATTGCTTTGATCATTCTTTAATGCAACAATTTTCCCGATACTCTCTATGATTCCTGTAAACATATTATGTTAATATTAATGATTACTTTTGTAGGCTCAAAAATAGGAATTAATTTGTAGTATGAATAAAAATAACACTATAAAAATTGGAATATCTGTCGGAGATATAAATGGTATTGGTATAGAGATTATATTGAAAACTTTTGAAGATGCCAGAATGCTAGAATTTTGTACGCCAATTATTTTTGCTTCTAATAAAATAGTTTCGGTACATAAAAAGCAGTTAAATGTTCATGTGCAAACTACAGGTATTGATAATACAGCAAAAATAGTACCCAATAAAATTAATCTAGTCAATGTATGGAAAGATAATGTGCAGGTAGATTTTGGTAAAGAAACCAAAGATGGAGGTAAATATGCATTTTTATCATTACAAGCAGCAGTTAAATCTTTACAGAATAATGAAATTGATGTTTTGGTAACTGCACCAATTAATAAACATAATATTCAATCTGCTGATTTTAAATTTAGCGGACATACAGAGTATCTTGAAGACAACTTAGAAGGGGGAAGTTTGATGATTTTAATGACTGATGAAATTAGAATTGGATTAATCACAGGGCATATTCCTATTCAGAAAATTGTAGAAACAATCACTCCAGAATTAATAGAGAAAAAAGTGAATATTATGCATAATTCTCTAATTCAAGATTTTAATATTTCTAAACCTAAAATTGCGGTATTAGGCTTGAATCCACATTGCGGTGATAATGGTGTTATTGGCAATGAAGATAATGAAATAATTAAGCCCACTTTAGAAAGAATACAAGTGAATGGTAAATTGGTTTATGGTCCTTTTTCTGCCGATAGTTTTTTTGGTTCAGAGGCCTATAAAAAGTTTGATGGTATTTTAGCAATGTATCACGACCAGGGTCTAGCACCATTTAAAACATTATCTTTTGGTAATGGTGTTAACTTTACTGCAGGTCTCAATAAAATTAGAACTTCACCAGATCACGGAACAGCTTATGAAATTGCAGGAAAAGGTGAAGCTAATCATAATTCTTTTAAAGAAGCCCTGTATTCTGCTATAGATATTTTTAAGTCTCGTAAAGAATATCTTGAGTTGCTAGAAAATAAATTAAGGATAAGAAAATAAAATTTATTAAATTCGTAATAATTTTATTACATTTGCACGCTCAAATTTGATGGATTATGAAAAAGAATATGTTTGTAATTCCTTTTAAAGGTCTTAAAGAAGAAAAGCATCAATTTGAATTTGCAATTAATAAAGAGTTCTTTGATATTTATCAATATGATGACATTTACGATGCAAATTTAAAAGTGCATCTAAATTTTAATAAAAAAAGTACGTTTTTTGAGCTTGAATTTTATGTTAAAGGCGAGGTTCAGGTAGCATGTGATTTAACCAACGAGCTATTTCAAGAGACTATGACCTCTAAATTAGATTTAGTAGTCAAGTTTGGTAATACATATAATGACGAAAATATAGATATATTAATTTTACCACATGGGGAATATGAAATTGATGTTTCTAAATTCATTTATGAAATGATAGTACTTGCTTTACCAGTAAAAAGAATACATCCTGGTGTAGTTGATGGTACTTTGAAATCAGAAATATTAGATAAATTAAAAGAGTTACAACCAAAGATAGTAAATAAAAATAAAGGTTCTGATCCTAGATGGGATAAGTTAAAAGAACTAATAATAGATAAAGATAGATAAAATGGCACATCCTAAAAGAAAAATTTCTAAGCAAAGAAGAGACAAAAGAAGAACGCATTATAAGGCAACTGTACCTCAAATAGCAAAAGACCCTACTACAGGCGAAGCACATTTATATCATAGAGCACATTGGCACGAAGGTAAATTATATTACAGAGGTCAAATAGTGATTGATAGTGCAGAAAGTGTAGCGTAGTAAATTTTTAAAAATATAAAAAACCTTCATCTTGAAGGTTTTTTTATGTTTTTTAGTTAAAAACGACTAAAAAACATATTTTTTTGATTAAAAGCGAAATAAAATTTATTACTTTTGATGTTGCTATGATCAATAAAATATCTTTAAAAGATACTATATGATTAAAATTACTGCTGCTATTACAGCTGTTGGAAAATATGTCCCAGAACATGTGCTGACTAACAAGATGTTGGAGTCCATGGTTGAAACTAATGATGAATGGATAGTTTCACGTACAGGAATAAAAGAACGGAGAATATTAAAAGAACCAGGTAAAGGCACTTCTTTTTTAGCAATTAAGGCTACAGAAGATTTAATTGCTAAAACAAAATTAGACCCTAAAGAAATAGAATTAGTGATTGTTGCAACAGCAACACCTGATATGCAGGCAGCATCAACAGCAGCTTTTGTGGCATCCCAAATAGGTGCGACAGAGGCTTTTTCATTTGATTTAGATTCTGCTTGTTCTAGTTTTTTATACGGAATGTCAACTGCAGCAAGGTATATTGAGTCTGGTAAATATAAAAAAGTGTTGTTGATAGGTGCTGACATGTGTTCGTCAATGATAGACTATACAGACAGAGCAACATGTATTATTTTTGGAGATGGTGCAGGAGCAGTCTTATTTGAACCAAATACAGATGGATTAGGTTTGCAAGATGAATACTTACGTACTGACGGAACAGGAAGAGAATTTTTAAAAGTAGCAGCAGGAGGTTCAATAAACAGACCTTCGATTGAAACTGTTAATAATCGGCAACATTTTATTCGACAAGAAGGAAGAGTTGTGTTTAAATTTGCAGTTTCTAATATGGCAGATGCTAGTGAGAAAATATTAGAAAGAAATAATTTATCTAAAGAAGATGTTACTTGGTTAGCACCACATCAGGCCAATAAAAGAATTATTGAAGCTACCGCTAGTAGAATGGATTTAGAGATGAATAAAGTGATGATGAATATTCATAAATACGGAAATACAACATCGGCAACACTACCATTGTTATTAAACGATTATGAAAGTCAGCTAAAAAAAGGAGATACTATAATTTTTGCTGCATTTGGAGGTGGCTTCTCTTGGGGGGCTATTTATTTTAAATGGGCTTACAACTAACAATAAATTAACCAATAAAATCTAACTAAATGGATTTAAAAGATATACAAAACCTAATTAAATTCGTCTCTAAATCTGGAGCAAGCGAAGTAAAATTAGAAATGGAAGATGTGAAGATAACTATTAAAACAGGTCCAGCAAAAACTGAGACAACTATTGTCCAGCAAGCTCCTATTTCAGCCGCACCATTAGTTCAAGTTCCTCAAGAGGTTCCTCAAATGAAAGAATCTACAAGTGGTGATAAGGCTACAGAAGATGATGCTAAATATGTTACAATTAAGTCACCTATTATAGGTACTTTTTATAGAAGACCTTCACCAGACAAACCATTGTTTGTTGAAGTAGGGAGTACTATTAATGTAGATGATACAGTTTGTATTATTGAAGCGATGAAACTTTTTAATGAAATTGAATCTGAAATTTCTGGTAAGATTGTTAAAATTTTAGTAGAAGATTCAACTCCAGTAGAATTCGATCAACCTTTGTTTTTAGTTGACCCATCATAATTTCATTCATTTAAAATAGAGAAATTATGTTTAAAAAAATACTCATAGCCAATAGAGGAGAAATAGCACTCCGTGTTATAAGAACTTGTAAAGAAATGGGCATTAAGACAGTAGCAGTATATTCAACTGCTGATGCTGAAAGTTTGCATGTTCGTTTTGCTGACGAAGCAGTTTGTATTGGTCCACCAGCCAGTAGTGAATCGTACCTTAAGATTTCAAGTATTATTGCAGCAGCTGAAATTACCAATGCAGATGCAATCCATCCTGGCTACGGTTTTTTATCAGAAAATTCAAAATTTTCTAAAATTTGTGCTGAACATGATATCAAATTTATAGGAGCATCTCCTGAAATGATTGATAAAATGGGTGATAAAGCCTCGGCCAAAGAGACCATGAAAGAAGCGGGTGTACCATGTGTTCCTGGAAGTGATGGGATTATTGAAGATTTTAAATCTTGCCAAAAATTAGCAAAAGAAACAGGGTACCCTGTAATGTTAAAAGCAACTGCTGGAGGAGGAGGGAAAGGAATGCGTGCAGTTTGGAAAGAGGAAGATTTAAAAGACATGTGGGATGCTGCCCGTCAAGAAGCAAAAGCATCTTTTGCTAATGACGCCATGTATATGGAAAAATTAATAGAAGAACCACGTCATATTGAAATACAAATTATTGGTGATTCTTATGGTAAAGCATGTCATTTGTCAGAAAGAGACTGCTCAATTCAAAGACGTCATCAAAAGCTGACAGAAGAAACACCTTCACCATTTATGACAAAACCATTACGGAAAAAAATGGGTGAAGCTGCAGTTAAAGCTGCAGAATACATTAAATATGAAGGTGCAGGCACCATAGAATTTTTAGTAGATAAACATAGAAATTTCTATTTTATGGAAATGAATACTAGAATTCAAGTTGAGCACCCAATCACAGAGCAAGTTATAGATTTTGATTTAATTCAAGAGCAAATTTTGGTAGCAGCAGGAGTGCCAATTTCTGGTAAAAATTACACACCTAAAATGCATTCTATTGAATGTAGAATAAATGCTGAAGACCCTTTTAATAATTTTAGACCATCACCAGGTAGAATTACAACATTGCATTCGCCAGGTGGGCATGGAGTTCGTCTTGATACACATGTATATGCAGGTTATGTAATTCCACCAAACTATGATTCTATGATTGCTAAATTGATAACTACCGCTCAAACTAGAGAAGAAGCTATCAATAAAATGCGAAGAGCTTTAGATGAGTTTGTGATTGAAGGTGTTAAAACTACCATCCCGTTTCATAGACAGTTAATGGATAATCCTGATTATTTAGCTGGTAATTTCACAACTAAATTCATGGAAGACTTTGAAATGAAAGAAGAATAAAAGAAGTTAAGAATAATATTAAAATAAAGGGGTATAGTTTTCTATATCCTTTTTTTAGTTATTTTTGGTTTCAATTTTCAATTTTATGAAGCAAAAAGACTTACATATTGATGGCATAGATAAAATTATTCTTAAGAATTTAATGAATGATGCTAGAGCTCCTATCTTAAGGATAGCTAGAGAGGTCGGTATCTCTGGAGCAGCCATCCATCAAAGATTAAGAAAATTAGAAAAATCAGGATTATTAGCAGGTTCAAAGTTTGTGATTAACCCAAAAATTTTAGGTTATAAAACTTTGGCTTTTGTAGGTATTTTTTTAGATACATCAAGTACCTATAAAGATGCTTTAAAACGATTAAAAGAAATAGATGAAGTTATAGAAAGCCATTATACTACAGGTAATTATGCCATTTTTGTAAAATTATTATGTAGAGATAATGAACATTTAATGCTCGTGTTAAATAAACAAATACAAGGGATAAAAGGAGTTTCAAGAACAGAAACATTTATTTCGCTAGATCAACAGATTGATAGACAGATTAGAATATAGTATGAATAGCAGTTTTCAGTTAGTGGTTAATAAGAAGTTGAACTCTTTAGTGATTTTAGTAATGGTGCCAAAAAAAGTTGGTGATTTTTTATTTTTTAAATTTAGTGTGCTAAACATTAAACGCCTGTAGTTTAAGCGAATAGGCTAAATACTAATCTCTACTTAAAATACGTAATCCCCAATACAATAACATTGCTAAAGATCCAATTGCTGCAACTAAATATGTTCTTGCAGCCCACTTCAGAGCATCTTCAGAACCTTTGAATTCTTCTTGTGTTACAATGTTTTTATCTTTTAACCAAGCTAAAGCTCTATTGCTAGCGTCATACTCAACGGGCAAAGTGATAAAACTGAACAATGTACCCATTGCCATAAATGCTAATCCAACAATAGCAATTATAAACCCTATTCCAGTATTTCCAGAAGCAGCACCTAAAATAATTCCACCAATAACCATGTATTGTGAGTACTTAGAAGTAATACTAACTACAGGCACTAATTTTGAACGTAGGCCAAGCCATTGATATGCTTTAGCATGTTGTACAGCATGCCCCACTTCATGTGCTGCTACAGCAGCTGAAGCTGCATTATGTTGGTTGTATACACCTTCACTTAAATTAACCGTTTTGTTTGTTGGGTTGTAATGATCGGTTAGCATACCAGGTGTTGAAAGAACTTCAACATCGGTAATACCATGATCTGCTAACATTTGTGTAGCAATTTCAGCACCACTCATACCATTGCTTAATTGTACATTAGAGTAGTGTTTAAATTTACTTTTTAATTTATTACTTACTAGCCAGCTTATCAAAGAAATAGCTCCAATTAATATATAAAAACCTATCATAATTTTTGTTTTTTAAATTTACTATAAATATTTGGTAAATTTACAGCATAAATTATTCCAAAAAGAATTATTAAGACAAAATGACAAAAAAACCTGAAATACTTTTAATCTATACTGGCGGAACTATAGGGATGGTGAAAGATTATAAATCAAATGCCTTAAAAGCATTTAACTTTAATCATCTATATAAGAACATACCAGAATTAAAACAATTAGAATGTGCTATTGAAACCATATCATTTGATAAACCTATCGATTCATCAAATATGAATGTGAATTATTGGATTGATATTCTTAAAATTATTGAAAGGTATTATAGCGAAAAAGATGGCTTTGTTGTATTAACAGGTTCAGATACCATGGCATATACTTCATCAGCATTAAGTTTTATGATTGAAAATTTGACAAAACCTGTAATTTTTACAGGATCTCAATTACCAATAGGTGATTTACGTACAGATGCAAAAGAAAATTTAATTACCGCCATACAAATTGCATCGGCTAGAAACGATAAGGATGAAGCTATAGTTACTGAAGTTGGTTTGTATTTTGAATATAAATTGTACAGAGCAAATAGAACCACTAAAATTAATGCAGAACAATTTGAAGCATTTACATCTGCTAACTACCCACCTATTGCTGAAAGTGGAGTGCATTTAAAATTTAATACTTCATTCTTATTAAAGTCTAATACAACTAAAAAGACGCTATTTAGAAAAAAATTGAATGAAAATATTGTTGTTTTAAAATTGTTTCCAAGTATTACCAAACAGGTTGTTCAAGGTATATTAGAGATTCCTGATTTAAAAGGAGTAATTTTAGAAACCTATGGCTCTGGTAATGCACCAACTGAAGATTGGTTTATTAGATTATTGCGAAAAGCAGTAGATAGAGGGATATATATTGTTGATGTAACACAATGTATAGGTGGTAGTGTAATCTTTGGCCAATATGAAACAAGTATTCAATTGAAACAAGTAGGTTTGATTAATGGAAAAGATATAACCACTGAATCTGCCATAGCAAAAATGATGTATCTCTTAGGTGAGAATAGTAATAAAATTGATTTTAAAAAGTATTTTGAAAATCCTTTAAGAGGAGAAATGAATTAAATATTTGTCAATAAATTTCTTTAACTAAATATTTTTTGTTTTATTTGACATCCACTTATTGTTGAGGAGAGGTGGCCGAGTGGTTTAAGGCGTATGCTTGGAAAGCATATTTATGAGAAATTGTAACGGGGGTTCGAATCCCTTTCTCTCCGCAAGAAATGTTGTATATAATAAAAAAAATTATATCTTTAACCCGTTAACTAAATTAATAATTAAGAACAAAACAATGAAAAAACTACTTACTATCCTCACAATCACAGGATTATTATTTCTAGGAACAGTGCAAAACAGTTATGCTGTCATTACTTCAACGCTTCAAGATGCTGAACAGGTTGTCGCTGATGCTCCAGACACAAGGACATTTCATCAAATTTTAAAACAATATTTTATTGATGGAACGCCAATATTTATGGGATTTGTATTGATAACTTTAATTTTAGGATTGGCTATTGCTATAGAAAGAATAATTTACTTAAACATGGCAACTACTAATACGGATAAATTAATGGCAAGTATTGAAGAAGCTCTATCTTCTGGTGGTGTTGAAGCTGCAAAAGAAGTTGCTAGAAATACAAAAGGGCCTGTTGCATCTATTTTTTATCAAGGTTTAGATAGAATGGATGAAGGTGTTGAACAAGCTGAAAAATCAATTGTAAGCTACGGAGGTGTACAAATGGGTTTATTAGAAAAAAATGTATCATGGTTGTCTCTATTTATTGCTCTAGCACCTATGCTTGGGTTTATGGGTACCGTAATTGGTATGATTGGTGCCTTTGAAGCGATTGCAAATGCAGGTGATATTTCTCCTGGAGTTGTTGCAGTTGGTATTAAGGTAGCATTATTAACTACAGTATTTGGTTTGGTAGTAGCAATTATTCTTCAAATTTTTTATAATTATATCATCTCAAAAATTGATAGTATTGTAAATAACATGGAAAATTCTTCTATATCTTTAGTAGATATGCTAATCAGATATAAAAAATAATAGTATTATGGATAATAGTAAATCAAAAATATTAACTATAGTTACTGCTGTAATTGGTGTGATAGGAGCAATCCTGTTTGTACGAGTTCTTATGGCTGGTGATGATAGTGAAGCTATTGAAAGCTCAGTAAATATAATTGTTCATTTTTCAAAATGGTTATTAATTATAACTGCAGTAATTACTGTAGGATTATCATTATTTAACTTGTTGAAAAACCCTAAGGCATTAAAGAAAACATTATTAGGTGTGGTTATTTTAGCTGTGCTTTTTGGGTTATCTTATGTCATGGCTTCAGATGCAGCAGTAATCAATCAATTTGGTGATGTAGTGAAAAATGGTGAAGCAGGTTCTACCTCTAAGATGATTAGTGCTTTAATTAATTTTACAGGAATTTTAAGTTTGGTGGCTATTGCTACTATAGGTTTAGGTTTTGTTAAATCATTTATAAAATAATAAATTATGGCAAGAAGAGGCACACCTGAAATTAATGCTGGTTCTATGGCTGATATTGCGTTCTTGCTATTGATATTCTTTTTAGTAACAACTACTATGGATGTCGATACAGGTATTTCACGTAAATTACCTGAAAAGCAAGATCCTAATATTGTACCGCCAGTACTTAAGGAAAAAAATGTATTTGAAGTAAATGTCAATCGAAATGATGAGATTTTGGTTGAAGGAGATACCTATATGAAGGTCAATGACCTTAGAGCTGCTGCAATAAAATTTATTGACAATGGTGGAGGGACAGCAGAAAGCCTTCAAAAAGATAAACTGACACCTTGTACTTGGTGTGGTGGAGATAAAGATCCAGCTTCATCAGATCATCCTAAAAAGGCAATTATTTCTTTACAAAGTGATAGAGGAACTTCATATGCAATGTATATTTCAGTTCAGAATGAGCTTGTAGGTGCTTATACTGATTTACGAAATAAATATGCTAATAAGAAGTATGGCAAAGATTTTAAAGATCTTTCTAGAGCTGAGCAAAAAATAATAAAAACAGATATTTATCCTCAAATTATTTCTGAGGCTGAACCAACTAAATAATATAAGATATGTCTAAATTTCAAAAGAAGAAAAAAGAAATGCCTGCTGTAAATACGGCTTCTTTACCAGATATTGTATTTATGTTATTGTTCTTTTTTATGGTAACAACGGTAATGCGTGAAACTGATTTAAAAATTAAAAAACCAGCTTTGCCTAAAGCAGATCAGGTTAAAAAATTAGAAAAGAAAAGTTTAGTAAGTTATATCTATGTTGGAAAGTCTAAAGATGATACTCCAGGAGATAAGATTCAATTAAACGATAGAATTTCTAATGTAAATGATGTTCCTAATTTTATTTTTATTGAAAGAAGAAAACATTCTGAAGATGAAATACCTTTATTAACAACTTCAATTAAAGCAGACATGAAAGCCAATGTTGGAACTATTTCTGATATTAAGCAACAATTGAGAGAAGTAAATGCACTAAAGATCAATTACTCTACCTTAAAAGGGAGTGCATTTGATAATGTAAAATAGTAATTTTATATTTTTAATTATTAACAAAAGGCAATCTTTTAAAAGATTGCCTTTTGTTTTTTATATTTTTTTTATGAAACAGCTTATATTTTTTTTGTTTTTAATAAGTACTACATTTTATGCTCAAAGTAAAGATACTATTGTTGATTCTAAGTATTTTGAAGATCAACTTTATATAGGTCTTTCATATATTACAATGACCAACTTACCAGAAACTGTAAAAAGTAATGGTTTTTCAAACAGTTTAGTGTTAGGTTTTATTAAAGATATACCTTTGAATGAACAAGGTAGTTTTGCTTTTGGAGTTGGTTTAGGCTATGGACGTAATACTTATTTTCAAGAGATTAGAATACTAAAATCAAATAGTGGTACATTATTTGAAAATGTACACAGTGATAATTTCAAGAACAATAAGTTTTCCATTCACTCAATTGAAATGCCGATAGAGCTACGATGGCGTACTTCTACAATAGATAAATATAAATTTTATAGAATTTATGCTGGTGGTAAGATAGGTTATGCATTTGCAACTAAGTCAAGGTTCAAAACTGATGATAGTATCATAAAGACTAAAGGAATTTCTGAAATTAACAAGTTACAATATGGCTTAACCCTATCCTTAGGGTACGGTACTTGGAACATTAACCTTTACTATGGCTTAAATGATATTTTTTCTAATGCCAAACTAGATGGTGTTACACCAATAAAAATGAGAGATTTTAGAGTGGGTTTGATTTTTTATATTTTATAAACCAGAATTGTTAAATGTGTAGTATAAATAGATTATTACTTGCGGAAAAAAACCTAAAAAAAACCCTAAAACAACTTCAGTTAAAGTATGGGCTTTTAATTTAAGTCTAGAGGTGGCCACACCACCAAATACTAAGAATAGTAAGACAAGCAGTAGTTGTAAATTGAATTTGTAGTGAAAGCTAAGAACCATTATAAATCCGATAAGACCAGCAATAGCCATTGTGTGTAAACTTGTCTTTATTTTTGCATAAAAAAGAATATACACAAGGCTTAAAGCCAAAGAACATCCGAAAAAGGAATAGGATAACAAATCAATAGCATTCGTTTTTAATAAAAATTTACCAATTAAGAAAAATAGAATTGTGAAAAAAAGTATAGGAAACTTACGCTCATTTATAGAAATTAAATGATAACTATCTATTAGTTTTACTTTTTTTAAAAATATTAATAATAAAATTGGGACTAGGTAAGTCATTGCAAAAACTAGTCCTAATACGCGGTATGAGAACTCTTTTGGTATGTGGTTTGGTATAATTATAAAAAATAAAATAGAGCTTACTATAGGTATAATTATAGGGTGAAAAATATATGATATGAATTTATGAAATTTCATCATTCATAAATTTAAATTTCTTTTCGTAAACGTGCAACAGGAATATGTAATTGCTCTCTATACTTCGCAACAGTTCTTCTGGCAATTAAATATCCCTTTTCTTTTAAAATGGTAGCTAACTTTTCATCTGTTAATGGTTTTTTCTTATTTTCTTCAGCAATAACAGTTTGTAGTATTTTTTTAATCTCTCTTGTTGATACTTCTTCTCCTTGATCTGTCATCATAGATTCAGAGAAAAAATCTTTAATAAGCTTGGTGCCATAAGGTGTGTCTACATATTTACTATTTGCTACCCTAGAGACAGTAGAGATATCCATATTAATTTTATCAGCAATATCTTTTAAGATCATAGGTTTCAGTTTACGCTCATCACCACTTAAAAAATATTCCTCTTGCATGTGCATAATGGTGTTCATAGTAACTAATAAGGTCTGCTGACGCTGTTTTATTGCGTCAATAAACCACTTGGCTCCGTCTAATTTTTGTTTGATAAATAATATGGCATCTTTTTGAGATTTTGACTTCTCTTTAGAAGCAGCATAACCTTTTAGCATATTATTATACTCATTTGAGATGTGAAGCTCAGGTGCATTTCTAGAATTTAAGGTCAATTCTAGTTTATCTTCAATTATTTTAATACTAAAGTCTGGAACAACTTGCTCTACAATTTTGGTGTTGCTAGCATAAGAGCCGCCAGGTTTTGGGTTTAGTTTTTCAATTTCTTTAATAGCACCTTTTAGCTCATCTTCAGTAATATCAAATTTTTTGATGAGTTTTTTATAATGTTTTTTGGCAAAATGTTCAAAAGATTTTTCTAAAATTGAAATAGCTAAAACTCTTTCAGGTTTTTCAGACTTTCTATTTAGTTGGATTAATAGACACTCTTCTAAATTTTGAGCACCAACTCCTGCAGGGTCCAATTTTTGAACATGCTCAAGCATTCGTCTCACCTCTTTAACATCTGTATAAATATTCGCTGAAAATGCCAAATCATCAACAATATCATCAAGAGACCTTCTAATATATCCGCTTCCATCAATACTGCCTACTAAAAATTCAGCAATTTGACGTTCTTGATCGTTTAAACGAAATGTATTCAATTGATTCTTTAAAAATTGATTGAAAGAAGTGCCAGAAGCATAAGGGATACTTTTTTCATCATCATCAGCACTATAATTATTACTTTGTAATTTATAGCTAGGTGTTTCATCATCACTTAAATATTCATCAATATTTACTTCAGTTTCAATAGTTTCAGTACCTGCATCATCATATTCATTTTGCAAATCACTATCAACATCAGATTCTTTGCCACTTTCTAGAGCAGGATTTTCTTCAATTTCTTGTTTTATTTTTTGTTCAAATGCTTGTGTAGGCAATTGAATTAACTTCATCAATTGAATTTGCTGAGGTGATAATTTTTGTAATAATTTGTAATGTAAACTTTGTTTAAGCATTATTTAATTTCAACAAGTTTGTTAAGTATAACTCTGTAGTTCTTATTTTTCCAATTGATGGTATTCTTATCTGCAATTACAGTAATGAAGCTCGTATTTAATGGAATGATAAATTTACCATCATTTAAACTAATCAAGCCATTTTTTTTATCAGATTTCACAAAAACATAATGTGTGTTTTTAAAGCTCTTAATGAAATCATATTTAGCATCAATAATGACTTTGCCTTTGTGTAACACACCAACCGTCCCTTTACTAATGATTTTTTGATAGTTGTAATTAGAATTAAAAGATTTAATTCTTGAATTTTCAACAAGTATTTCGCCTTTATGATTGTAGATGTCATAAAATTTAGAATTGGGAATCTTACATTGTATATGGTAAGAGCTACTATAAACAGACTGATATTTTTGTGGGATTATTAATTTATTTACTCCTAAACTATAAGTACCGTAAAGCTTGTTTTTTTCTACAGTAATAATTAAACCATTTGAAACATAATCATTGACATTTCCATACTCAGAAAGATCAATTTTGGTATTAAGGATTAAATTGTGCAATATTTTTTGATCTGAATTTGTTAATAAATAATACCCACTAGATATTTTTTTTATTTTATCATAATTTGGTGTAATTAAAAATTGTTTAAAAAAGATATCATAAACGCCCCATTTTCCTTTTTGTTTTACAATAAAACGTGAGTCATCATAATTAGAATTTATAGCCTCAAAAATTAATGGTGTAATTTCTTTGCCAAAAGCGTTGATAACACCAAAATTTTCATTTTTTTCAGCCAATAAATAGTTGAGATTATAATCAATTTTAGAAATACTTGTATATTTTTTACCGAAAATATTTTCACCTTTTCTATTGATAATATTGCTAATACCTCCTTTTACAACTAAAAACCATTCTTTTTGCTTGTAGTAAAATATTTCATCATATTCTATTGGCAACAACGCTTTTCCGTTAAGGTTTAAAATACCATACAAGCCATTCTCTTTTACTTTAAATTGATTTTCAAACAATTCAATCTCATCATAAGATTTTTTTAATATAGAGTTGCCTTCGTAATCAAAAAGAGTTACTTGACCATTTTTGGTGCATTTGTAAAATTTTTGATTTTTGTAAATGTATGAATATTCAAAAGGGATAATGATACTACCTTTATTGTCAATAAGACCTTTTTTATTATAGGCGAGTGAAGCCATAATCCTATTTTTAGTAGAGTTATAACTGTCTATTGAATAGAAAACTGGTTTTACCAATACCTTACCTTTTTTATTTTTTAATCCGTAAAGGTTAGTGTTCTTACCTTTAAAAATTAATAATGTATTTTTAATTTCACCAGTTACAATATCAACAGAATTAGTGCTACTATTATAAGAGTTTACATTGTTAGAGTCCGTATAACTATCATCTTCAACAAGTATTTCTACATCTTCTTCTGTAGATTCTAATATGGTTTCTTCTTGAGCATAACTAAAAATATAACTCAAAAAAGTTATTATAAAAACTATTTTTTTCATCTTACTATTTTTATTTAATGCCGATTATCGGCTTAAAATTCAGCATTTTGTGGTGTTCTAGGAAACGGAATAACATCTCTAATATTACTCATGCCAGTTGCGAATTGTACCAAACGTTCAAAACCTAAGCCAAAACCAGAATGTACAGCTGTACCAAATTTACGTAAATCTAAATACCACCACAATTCTTTTTCGTCTATATCTAAGGCTTTCATTTTTTCTACAAGCACATCAAAACGCTCTTCACGTTGAGCACCTCCAACGATTTCGCCAATTCCAGGAAAGAGCACATCCATGGCTCTTACTGTCTTTCCATCATCATTTAAACGCATATAAAATGCTTTGATTGTTGCGGGGTAGTCAAATAATATTACGGGACATTTAAAATGCTTTTCTACTAAAAATCGTTCGTGTTCACTTTGTAGGTCAGCTCCCCATTCATTAATGATGTATTGAAATTTTTTCTTTTTGTTAGGCTTACAATTTCTTAAAATATCTATCGCTTCAGTATAGCTAACACGTTTAAATTGATTGTCAACCACAAAATTTAATTTTTCTAATAAAGACATTTCGCTTCGTTGTAGTTGAGGTTTGGTGCTTTCTTCTTTAACAAATCGCTCATTTAAAAACTCCAAATCATCTTTACAATGGTCTAGTACATATTTGATTACATATTTGATAAAATCTTCGGCCAAATCCATATTCCCATCTAAATCCATAAATGCAACTTCAGGTTCAATCATCCAAAATTCTGCCAAATGACGTGTAGTATTAGAATTTTCGGCTCTAAATGTAGGGCCGAAAGTATAGACTTTACCTAAAGACATAGCATAGGTTTCGGCTTCTAATTGACCAGATACAGTTAAATTCGTTTCTTTAGCAAAAAAATCTTTACTATAATCGACTTTTCCATCCTCATTTTTAGGAATATTATTAGAATCTAAAGTAGAGACTTGAAACATTTCACCTGCACCTTCTGCATCTGAACCTGTAATTATAGGTGCGTGAAAATTATAAAATCCGTTTTCAGTAAAGTATTTATGTACAGCAAAAGATAGGGTTGAGCGTAAACGCATAACGGCACTAAAAGTATTTGTTCTAACCCTTAAATGTGCGTTTTCACGTAAAAATTCAAAGCTATGCTTTTTAGGTTGAATAGGGTATTCTTCTGGGTTTGAATCGCCTAAAATTTCGATTCTATTAACATTAATTTCAACACGTTGCCCTTTGCCTTGGCTTTCAACTAATGTTCCTGAGATTGAGATGGCAGCACTAGTTGTAATGCGTTTTAATAGTGTATCATCTGTATTTTCAAAATCTATTACACATTGAATATTTTTAATGGTAGAACCGTCGTTTAAAGCAATAAAACGATTGGCTCTAAAAGTTCGTACCCAACCTTTGAGTTGAACTTCTTGTAAAAATTGATCTGATTGTAATAACTCAGCAACACTCTTTTGCATTTTCTATACTTTTTTAGATGAAAAGCAAAGATAAGGATATGATTCGAGATTGAAGAGTTAAATTTTAATCCTCTATATGGTCAAAGATGTTCATTAAATATTTTCCATAGCCACTTTTTAATAATGGTTCTGCAATTTTTTTAAGTTGTTCATCAGAAATAAATCCTTTTTTGTAAGCAATTTCTTCAATACAGCCAATTTTTAAACCTTGACGTTCTTCAATTACTTGAACAAATTGTTGTGCTTGCATAAGTGATTGAAAAGTGCCTGTATCTAGCCAAGCAGTACCTCTATTTAAAATACCAACATGTAATCTGTTTTGTTGTAAGTAGACTTTATTGATGTCGGTAATTTCATATTCTCCACGAGCAGAAGGTTTTAAATTTTTAGCAATTTCAACAACATCATTATCGTAAAAATAAATACCAGGAACTGCATAATTAGATTTAGGATGTTCTGGTTTTTCTTCAATAGAAATGGCGACGTTATTTTTATCAAATTCAACAACTCCATATCTTTCAGGGTCATTGACATGATAGGCAAAAACAGTACCTCCTTCTTGTGTAGAAGCATCTAGTAAGACTTGATGAAAACCTGTTCCGTAAAAGATATTATCACCTAAAACTAATGCTACATTATCATCACCAATAAATTCTTCGCCAATAACAAATGCTTGTGCTAAGCCGTTTGGTTTTTCTTGAACTTTATATTGAAAATTACAGCCTAATTGTTTTCCATCACCTAAAAGTCTTTCAAATAATGGTAAATCATGTGGTGTAGAAATAATTAATACATCTTTAATACCAGCTAACATTAAGGTTGAAAGCGGGTAATAAATCATTGGTTTGTCATAAATTGGCATCAATTGTTTACTAACAGCTAATGTAAGTGGGTGCAATCTAGTGCCACTTCCTCCCGCTAAAATAATTCCTTTCATTTTTCTTTTTTTTCTATAGGTTCTACCTGCTCGTCTTCTTTAGGTAAGATACGAAGTGCAGGTTTTTTAAATGTTTTTTTGTTAGCAATGCGTTGCTCTAAAGATAGTAATAACGATGGAAGTAATAATAAATTGGATACCATAGCTAATAATAATGTAACAGAAACTAATCCACCCAAAGCAATAGTCCCTCCAAAGCTAGAAACGATAAAGACTAAAAACCCAAAAAATAAAACAATAGAAGTATAAAACATGCTGACACCTGTTTCTCGTAGAGCAGCATAAACTGATTTTTTTATTTTCCAATTATTTGCTTGCAATTCTTGTCGATATTTTGCTAAAAAGTGGATGGTGTCATCTACTGAAATTCCAAAAGCAATACTAAACACTAGTATTGTTGATGGTTTTATAGGAACGCCTAAAAACCCCATAAGACCTGCCGTTACTAATAAAGGTAGTATGTTTGGTAGTAATGATATGATTATCATTTTAAATGATTTAAACATCCATGCCATAAAAAGAGCAATGATTAAAATGGCCAATGAAAGCGAGATAACTAAATTTTTGATTAAATAGTTTGTGCCTTTTAAAAAGACCAAAGCTTTTCCTGTTAAAGTTACTTTGTATTTTTCTTTAGGAAATTCTTTGTCAATTCTTGCTTGAAGCCGTTCTTCTATTCGCTCCATTTTATCGGTACCAATGTCTCTCATAAAGGTTGTGATACGGGCATATCTACCTGTTGAATCAACAAAATTCTTTAGTAAATCAGAATTTACATTTGAATTTTTTGTGTAGGATAAAATAAAATTTCTTTCTTGAGATGTTGGTAGTTGATAATATTTAGGGTTACCATTATAGTAAGCTTGTTTAGAGTATTTTACTAAATTTAGGACTGATACTGAAGGTGAAAGTTCAGGAATTTCATCAATCATTTCATTGAGTTTTTCCATTCGTTTAAGTGTAGAAAGTTTCATAACACCTTTTTTACGCTTAGTATCAATTAAAATTTCTAATGGCATGATGCCTCCAAACTCTTTTTCAAAAAAGACAATATCTTTAAAAAATTCTTCTCCTTTTGGCATGTCTTCTATAACACTACCAGAAACACGAATCATATATACACCAATAATGCTAGTGACCATGACTAAGATGGAAATGATGTATACTGTAATACGTTTATGGCGTACTATGTTTTCCATCCAATCTACAATTCTTTCTATCCAACGCTTTTCAAGATGTCTTAAATGTTTCTCTTTTGGTTTTGGTAAAAAACTATAAATAATTGGGATAATTAATAGTGATAAAATAAATATTGCTAGAATATTAATTGAAGCAATAACACCAAACTCATTTAACAATTTACTTTTAGTAAAAATAAAAGTTGCAAAGCCTGATGCAGTGGTTACATTGGTCATTAATGTAGCATTTCCAATTTTAGAAACTACACGTTGTAAAGATTTTGCTTGGTTACCATGTTTTTTAACTTCATTTTGATATTTGTGGATTAAAAAAATACAATTAGGTACACCAATAACAATAATTAATGGAGGTATTAAAGCGGTTAGAACCGTGATTTCATACCTAAATAACCCAATAAATCCAAAGGCCCAAACCACACCAATGCACACTACAAACATGGTAATAAAAGTGGCTCTAAATGAGCGAAAAAAGAAAAAGAAAATAATAGAAGTTACCAGTAAAGCTAAAACTAAAAAAACGCTTATTTCATCATTCAGACTTTTAGAATTCATTGTTCTGATATATGGCATACCAGAAACTTTTACATCTATTGTATTGTCTTTTTCAAATTTTTCAATAGCAGGTTGTAATGTGTTCAAAATAAATTGATTACGTTCAATCGTGTTTACAATATCTTTATTAATGTAAATGATGGTACGGAGAGTTCCTGTCTTTTTATTGAATAAAAAATTATCAAAAAAAGGTAAATTCTCAAAAAGATCTTGTTTTATTTTCTGAACCTCTTCATCGGTTTTTGGTTGATTTTTAAAAAGAGGAGACATCTTAAAACGCTCATTTTTTGTGTCTTTGTATAGTTTTTTGATATCGCCTACAGAAACTGTAAAATCAACTAAGGGTAAAGAATCTAATTGATGTGATAGGGTATTCCAATTGTTGAATTTTTTTGCAGTGTAAATTGTGGAATCGTTAGTGGCAAGTATGATTAGATTTCCTTCATTTCCAAATATTTCTAAAAACTTATTGTACTCTAAATTTACTTCATGATTTTTGGGTAAGAGATTAGCTTCAGTATATGAAAAACGCATATACTGCATTTGCGATGCTAAAAAATAAGTGATTGCTGTTAGAGCTATTAAAATAGGAATTCGTCCTTTGATAATAAAGCGAGAGATATATGTCCAAAAATTCATTAAAACAAATGTGAATTTATATTGAGGGCAAAGGTACTAAATTATTGAATTTAATTAGAATTTAGGTCTAGAAACCTAAACTTAATACATAAGTTAGTTTTACAGCTAAATTATCAGAAAATTTAGGATTACTATAAGCTCCATATCTATAAAATGAGCTAAGGCCAAAACCTTTAAATAGATGGTTTAAAACAAAACCCGATTCAGAATAACCTTTATTCATTTTTTTAAAAGTAACATCTAAATGTCGATTTGAATTGTCAATGGTGCCAATTGCGAATCGAGAGATAAAACTTAAGCGTGGTCTAAATTTTTCACTAATTTCAAATCGATTAAAGTTATAACGTGCTTGAAAGGATACATATCTATCAGAAATAAACTCGTTAAATGCCATTGTTTCAAAGGTGTTTGTGCCTGCAAAATTTATTCGTTTTCGCCAAGGGTTGTTAAAAGAATAGTTTGGTGTTGCATTGTATAAATGAGTTAGTGGAGCATCACCGCTTATGTAACCTCCTTGTATTAAAAAGCTAGTAGAACTTTTATTTAGAAATTTTATTTGATGTTCTAATTTTAAGTTAAACTGATTGAAGTTAAAATTACCCTCTAATATTTTATCAAAACTTTTAGCAAATTGTGCTGTAATTTTAGGAAACCCTTTTTTTATTGGAAATTTTCCGATAGGTGTATTCATATATTTACTAAAAGGCGTCCATTTTAAGGCAAAAGTTGCTATTGCTAAATTGTAGTTAGAATGAACTAGACTATTAGAAATAAACTGATAATCGAATTTAGGATCGTATTTTCCGTTTTTTAGTTCTATTTTTGTCTCTAAATTAGGGAATATATCATGTTCTAAATGAATAGTATACGTTTTGTAATTATAGAATTGACCAATATTTAAATTTCTGGGATTTATTAAAGAAAAAGAAGTCTCGTCAAACAAGAAGTCGATTTTTGCGGCTTCTTGAATATCATCAGTATAGCCTACGCCAAACCAAGAATTGTTATCTTTACTTAATCGCACAAAACCCGCCAAATGATATTTTGCAACTTTATCTTTAAAACCATATGCGGCATAACTTTCTAATTTGATTTTTTTAGAAAATTTAGGATTAGTAATGCCACCAAAACCTAACCGAAATCCTTCGTGGTTATTAAAATTTATCAATTGACTTAAATCAAAATCAAAATATTTTGTAGGAAAATAACCTTTCAATATTTTTCTAGCCATATTTAATTTTCTTTCAGCACCTTCACTTTCAGATAAACTGTCTAATACATTATAAGTATTTAAGCCACGTTTTGTAATGGCATAAAATCTATATGTATTCCAATATTCTTCATTTCTGTTTGAGACATCATCGTCAATTCTTATTGTTGAAGCAGAATTAATAACTCTTATGGGTTCGTTAATTTCAATTTTAAAATTTTTACTTTTTGAAATTAAATAAGTAGCATCTGTTAGATCTTTCTTTTTTGTGTTTACAATAGAATCACTTTTAGGTTCGTTTCCTTCAAATTTTATGGTACTGCCAAAGATATTTACGTTCTTCTTGTTTTTTCCTTTTAGTATAGTGATGGTAGTTTCATCAGGAAACCAAATATTATGTTTAGGGTAATAGATGAAATTTTGTATAGCTTTTATAGTTACCATACCTCTTATTTCTGCTATAGCTTTTTCTAATGCATAACTATTAGAATGAATAAACAAGAGGCCTTCTAAACCTAATTTTTTTTCATTGTTTTTTGATTTATAATGAATCATATACGCAGGTCCTTGCTTGTTATAGACAGTGTCTAATATTTTATAATTGTAATTTTTTAATGCATTTTTAGCTAAAGGATTAATATAGTTATTCCCTAATAATGTATAAACGTCATCGTAAAAAGAAAAGCTTTCAATATCTAAAGCAATAAATTCATAGATAGGGTTTTTAAAACCAGCCATTCTAGAGGCTAATATGGTTTCTTTTTTATTTTTACCTCTTTGAAAGGTGTGTTCAGCAATTTTTTCTGCGATATATAAATGATGCTTGTCAATTTGTTTTTTAAACTTATAATTAGAAGAGTCAAGTTTTTTAAACACTAGAGTATTGTTTCTTTTAACAAAAACAGAATCAATGGTTTTATTGATAGAATCGGGATTGGCAGTAACCAACAGTTTGTTATATAACGTATATTTAAAGGAGTTTAAAGTTTTTAAACTATTGTTTTTGTCTCTGTTTTTTATAGTATTACGAATAATTTTTAAAGCAGGGTTTTCTGTAGCAATTAAAACAACCTCTTGTAAATTTTCTGTGCTAGCTTCTAATAAAATAGTAATGTACTTCTTGTTATTATTAGATAGGTTTATTTTCTGTGTTTTATAACCGATATAAGAAATAGTAAGTTCGGTAATGCTTTTTTTTGAATTGATATTGAATTTTCCTTTGGTATCAGTAAATTCACCAATACCAGTATTGGTTATAATAGTAGCGAACGGTAATGTTTTTTTAGTTTTTATATCTTTAATAATACCAGATAAATTGGTTTGCCCTATGCATAGAAGTGGAAACAATAGAACAATAAAAAAACCAATTATTTTCATAGGCTCAAAGAAAGGTGAAAAATAAAAATTGTTTTAGAAAGTTAGATATTTTTAACAAAAATTTATCATAAAAGCTTTAAATAGTCATAATTTCAATTTCTTTTTTATCAAATAAATCATCAATAATTTTAATATATTTGTTAGTCATGTCTTGAATATCGTTTTCGGCATTTTTTTCAAGATCTTCAGAGATGTCTAATTTTTTTATATCATTATTTGCATCTCTTCGGGCATTTCTAACACTAACTTTGTCATCTTCAGCTTCAGCTTTAGCTTGTTTTACAAGGTCTTTACGTCGTTCTTCAGTTAAAGCAGGAACATTAATAATTATAGACTCTCCGTTATTCATAGGGTTAAAGCCTATATTAGCAAGCATAATACCTTTTTCAATTTCTTGTAGCATATTTTTTTCCCATGGTTGGACAGTAATCGTTCTAGCATCAGGTGTATTTACATTAGCAACTTGAGTTAGAGGTGTTTGAGAGCCGTAATAGTCAACCATTACACTTCTTAACATTGCAGGTGAAGCTTTTCCAGCCCTAATGTTTGCTAGTTCTCTATTAAGATGCTCTAAAGCATTTTCCATTTGTTCTTTTGCAGTGTCAATGATAAATTGTAATTCTTCGTTCATAATTACTATATTTTAAAAATCTATATATCAACTTTTGTTCCAATATTTTCACCAGATAATAATTTCAGTAAATTATTTTTTTTATTCATATCAAAAACGATGATTGGTAATTTGTTTTCTTCACTTAGTGTAAAGGCTGTCATGTCCATAACTTTCAGGCCTTTTGACATTACATCTTTGAACGTGATATTTTCAAATTTGGTAGCTGAGGTGTCTTTTTCAGGGTCAGCTGTGTAAATACCATCAACACGAGTACCTTTTAAGATAACATCTGCATTAACTTCAATAGCTCTTAATACCGCAGCAGTATCTGTAGTGAAATACGGGTTTCCTGTACCACCACCAAAAATAACTACTCTACCTTTTTCTAGATGACGAACAGCTCTTCTTTTGATAAAAGGCTCTGCCACTTGTTCCATTTTTATTGCAGTTAACAATCGTGTTTGAATGTCTGCAGTTTCTAATGCACTTTGTAATGCTAGTCCGTTTATTGCAGTAGCCAACATACCCATATAATCTGCTTGAACTCTGTCCATACCATTGCTTGCCCCTGCCAAGCCTCTAAAAATATTACCACCACCAATAACAATGGCAACTTCAATACCTTTATCTACAACTTGTTTAATCTCTTGAGCGTATTCAGCCAATTTTTTTGGGTCAATACCATATTGACGTTCTCCCATTAAAGCTTCACCGCTTAGTTTTAATAAAATTCTTTTATACTGCATTGCGTTTTTTATAGATTAATATTCCTGCATTCAGAGGAACAAGATTTGACAAATATACAAATTTAGACCATAAAAAAATCCTGTCAATTGACAGGATTTTTTAATAATTATTTTAGTAAGTATTTACCCTAAAGCAACTCTTGTAAAAGCAGTAACAGTTACATCACCTAAGGTTTTTACATACTGAGCAACACTCAGTTTGCTATCTTTGATAAAAGATTGATTTACCAATGTGTTGTCTTTAAAGAAACGTTTTAACTTACCTTTAGCAATATTATCTAACATAGCTTCTGGTTTACCTTCTTGACGTAATTGATCTTTTGCAATTTCAATCTCTTTTTCTACCGTTGCAGCATCAACACCATTTTCATCTAAAGCGATAGGGTTCATTGCTGCAGCTTGCATGGCTACATCTTTTGCAACAATAGCGGCACCTTCAGTTGCACTTGAAAGACCTACTAAGGTAGCGATTTTATTACCTGCATGAATATAGAAACCTACAAAAGGAGCTTCAATTTTTTCAAAAGCTTTAATTTCTAGTTTTTCACCAATAACTCCAGTTTGCTCAATTAATTTTTCAGCAACTGTCATTCCTTCAAAATCAGCAGCTAAGAAATCTTCTTTTGAAGATTGATTCAATGCTATTTCAGCAAATTTATGAGCAAGTTTTGTAAAATCTTCGTTTTTACCAACAAAATCTGTTTCGCAACCCAAAACGATTGAAACACCAGTGGTATTGCTATCATTAACTTTTGCAATTGCAGCACCTTCAGTTGACTCACGATCAGCTCTTTTTGCAGCAACTTTTTGCCCTTTTTTACGTAATACTTCGATAGCTGTATCGAAATTTCCATCAGCTTCAACAAGTGCATTTTTGCAATCCATCATTCCTGCACCAGTAGCTTTTCTTAGTTTATTTACTTCTGCGGCTGTTATTTTTGCCATATTATTAAATTTTAATTTAATAAATGCTGTCCCAATACTTCGAGAATTTCAGCATCTGTTATAATAGTTATAATTTATTTTTCTTCTTTAGCTGCGTCTACTTTTACTTCAGCTTTTACTTTTGTCTCAGCTTTTTTTGCCTCTTTCTGAGCTTCATCTTTTTCTTTACCAGCTTTTCTTTCTGATAAACCTTCAGTAATACCTTCAGTTATATAAGATAAAACTTTTTCAATAGATCTTGAAGCGTCATCATTTGAAGGAATCACAAAATCAATTGGTCTTGGGTCAGAATTAGTATCAACCATAGCGAAAATAGGAATACCTAATTTTTTTGCTTCAGCAATAGCGATATGCTCACGTCTAGTGTCGATAACAAATACCGCACCAGGTAAACGAGTCATGTCGGAAATAGAACCTAAGTTTTTTTCTAATTTTTCTCTTTGACGATTGATTTGTAGTTTTTCTCTTTTAGATAAAGCATCAAAACTACCATCTTGTTTAGATCTGTCAATTTGAGCCATTTTTTTAACAGCTTTACGGATAGTTACAAAATTTGTAAGCATACCACCTGGCCATCTTTCAGTAATATAAGGCATGTTTACTTCTTTTGCTTTTTCAGAAACAATATCTTTTGCTTGTTTTTTTGTAGCTACAAAAAGTATTTTTCTACCTGACTGTGCAATTTTATGAAGAGCTTTTGAAGCATCTTCAATTTTTGCTACAGTTTTGTACAAATCTATAATATGAACACCATTACGTTCTGTATAAACATAAGGAGCCATGTTCGGATTCCACTTTCTTGTCAAGTGACCAAAGTGTACACCTGCATCTAATAATTCTTTAATTTCGATTTTTGCCATTTTGTTTTTAGTTTACGTTCCTGATTTAGCAATAAATAAGTAGTCCTTTAATCTTGTTTAAGGAATCTTATTTATTTGGATGCTAGACTTAAACATTTTTTAAATTTTTGCTGTCTTGATTTTTCAAGACAGCAAATTTGATTTATAATAATTTTTGATTGTATTCTAAATAAATTCTGTAATTTCCAACGTATTGAAATTGAATTAACGTTTAGAGAATTGGTATTTTTTACGAGCTTTCTTCTGACCGAATTTTTTACGTTCAACCATTCTTGGGTCTCTAGTAAGCAAGCCTTCGGGTTTTAAGATAGCTCTATAATCTTCATCTATAGATACTAAAGCTCTAGTAATACCTAAGCGAATTGCTTCAGCTTGACCTGTTACACCTCCACCAAAAACATTTACAGTAATGTCGTAAGTTTTTTCGTTTTCAGTTAATGCTAAAGGTTGCATTACTTTATATTGTAAAGTACCTGTAGTGAAATAATTTTTCAACTCTCTTTTGTTGATTGTAATGTTTCCTTTTCCTTTAGAAACATATACACGGGCAACTGCCGTTTTTCTTCTACCTATTTTGTGTACAATTTCCATTATCTAAGGTCGTTAAGGTTAATATTTTTTGGGTTTTGAGCACCTTTATTGTGTTCATTTCCAGAAAATACATGTAAATTTCTAAATAAAGCACTACCTAATTTGTTTTTAGGTAACATTCCTTTTACTGCTTTTTCAACCAAACGAGTTGGGTCTTTTTTAAATAATTCTGTCGCAGTAAGTGATCTTTGACCTCCTGGGTAGCCAGTATGACGGATATATGATTTATCTGTCCATTTTTTACCAGTTAAAATAATTTTTTCTGCATTGATAACAATTACATTATCACCACAGTCCACATGAGGAGTGAAGTTAGGTTTGTGCTTACCTCTAATTAGCTTAGCTATCTTAGATGATAAACGACCCAATGTTTGTCCGTCCGCATCAACTAAAACCCACTCTTTATTTACAGTGGTTTTGTTAGCCGAAACTGTTTTGTAACTTAATGTGTTCACACGATTAGTTTTTGTCTATTAATAATTTGTTTTTATCCCCTAAAAAGAGGGTTGCAAATGTACAAACTATTATTTACATAACAAATAGCGATTTTAATATATTTTTGAGGTCTAAATTTAACATGCTTACAAGTGGAATTAACAAATTATTAAGATGGGTTTGTATTATCTTGTTAGCCCAAAATATAACATTTATAGTTTTACGTAGTCTATTAAATAACGAAAACTATTTTAACCTAAAAAATGAAGAATTTACTCCTATTTTTATTCCTTATTACCTGTTTTTTCACCAATGCTCAAGAGTCAAAGAATGAAACTCCCAAAAGAGTGTATACCACAAAATTTTTGGGGCAAGAAAAAGCCCCAGTTATTGATGGTGTTTTAGATGATGTAGGTTGGAGTATTGTTCCTTGGGATGGAGACTTTATAGAAAGGAGTCCTGACGAAAATACGCCACCAGAACAACAAACAAAATTTAAAATAGTATATGATGCTAAAAATTTATATATAGCGGCTAGAGTTTTTGATACAGAACCTGATAAGATTGAAAAACGTCTGTCAAGAAGAGATGGTTTTGAAGGAGATTATATAGAAATTCATATTGATAGTTATCATGATTTACGTACTGCTTTTTCGTTTACAACTACAGCTGCAGGAGTTAAAGGAGATGAAGCAATTTCTGAAAATGGACAAAATTTTGATGAAAGCTGGAACCCTATTTGGTATACAAAAACAACTATAGATGATCAAGGTTGGGTTGCCGAAATCAAGATTCCTTTGAGTCAACTTAGATTTAGTAAAAGCGAAAAACAAATTTGGGGCTTTCAGTTTATGCGTAAATTGTTTCGAGAAAATGAACGTTCTTTATGGCAGCGAATACCTCAAGCTTCACCAGGTTGGGTAAGTGAATTTGGTGAGTTGCATGGTTTAGAAGGGTTAAAACCACAAAAACAATTAGAAATTCAGCCATTTACAGTAGCAAAATATGATACTTACCTATCTGAAACTAGCAACCCTTTTCGTGATGGTAAAGATTTTCAATTAAATGGTGGGGTTGATGCTAAAATTGGAGTTACTAATGATTTGACATTAGACTTGACAATGAATCCAGATTTTGGACAAGTAGAGGCAGATCCTGCTGAAATTTCTTTAGACGGATTTGAAATATTTTTTGAAGAACAACGACCATTTTTTGTAGAGAATAATAATATTTTTACTTATCGTGTTTCTCAGTCGCAAACAGGAAATACTTTTGGGTCTGACAATTTGTTTTTTTCTAGACGAATTGGTAGAAGCCCGCAAGGCAATGCTAATACAAAAGTTGGTGAGTTCTCAGATCAACCTGTAAATACTACTATTTTAGGGGCTGCAAAGTTTAGTGGTAAAACAAAAAAAGGATGGTCTATAGGGATATTAGAAAGTGTAACCGCAAAAGAATATGCAGAAATTGATACTAATGGCGACAGAAGAGAAGAATTGGTAGAACCATTGACCAATTATTTTTTAGGAAGATTGCAAAAAGATTTTAACAATCACAATACGTTTGTAGGTGGAATTTTTACAGCGACCAATAGAGATTTACCTAATCATTTAGCATTTTTACACAAAGCTGCTTTTACTGGAGGTTTAGATTTTAAACACTTATGGAAGAACAGGTCTTGGTATGTTGGCGGAGATATTGTTTTTAGTCATGTAACAGGAAGTGCAGAAGCAATTACCAATACACAAAAATCTTTACGACACTCTTTTGGACGTATAGATGCTAATCATTTAGAAGTTGACCCTAACCGTACATCGCTTACAGGTACAGGAGGTAATATTCAAGTAGGAAAGCAATCTGGACATTGGAATTTTGAGAGTGGTTTTACTTGGCGTTCACCAGAATTAGAATTGAACGATTTAGGTTTTCAGCGTCAAGCAGATGATTTGAGACATTATACATGGATAGGTTATCAAACCTTAAAGCCCGAAGGTATTTTTAGATCATATAGAATAAATTATAATCATTGGAGTTCTTGGGATTTTGAAGGGAATCATAATTTGTTGCAATGGAATGTAAATAGTTGGGCAAATTTTAAAAATAATTGGTTTGGAAATGTTCATTTGAATTATAGACCCGTTAGCCATTCTAATTTTGCATTGCGTGATGGGCCTAGGTTGCGTGTTTCACCAAGTCTATATTATGGCGGTAGAATAGGGACAGATAATCGTAAAAAAGTACGGTTATGGACAAATTATTTTGGTGGTAAAGCATTTGACAATTCAATGAGTTCTTACAGTATGGGTGTAGGTGTTTCTTATCAGCCTACAAATGCTTTACGAATTTCAATCAACCCTTCTTTTGATGTGAATAAAGATAAGCTTCAATTTGTTGAAAATATTGAAGCTAATAATAAAATTAATTATATAAATGCAAGTATTGAACAACGTACTTTGAGTATGTCATTGAGAGTAAATTACACCATCAATCCTAATTTGACTATTCAATATTATGGTCAACCATTTATATCTAGAGGATTATATTCAGATTTTAAAACGATTGTAAATGCTCAGGCCATTAATTTTAAAGATCGATTTCATTTTTATGATGTAAATCAGATTTCATTTGATGCTACAGATGAGGTGTATAAAATTGATGAAGATGTAAATGGAATTCCTGATTATGAGTTTGACAATCCTGATTTTTCTTTAGTACAGTTTAGATCAAACTTGGTGGTACGTTGGGAATATATTCCAGGTTCAGAAATCTTTTTAGTATGGTCACAAGGCAATTCTGGAAATCAAGACCCAAGAGATGATTTATTTCAAAGTTTAGACAAACAAATCTTAGGTGAGAAAGGAGAAAATACATTTTTAATTAAGGCTACCTATCGGTTTATGTTGTAGAGTTTATTATTCTTTAATTGAAAAGAATTCCTCTAGGCTTTGCCTGGAGGTTTCCGATTCACCTCTCCTTGGGAGAGGTCGAAACTGCCTTTTTACAGTTTCGGGTGAGGTAAAATACCAAATTTCGATTTTTGATCCTAAGGTCAAAACTTGTGCCCAGCTTGACTGGGTATGAAACTAGCGAAATACCCTATGGCTTGTCTCAGAGATAGTTGGTTTTAAGAAATTTTTTATTTTTACACTTTCAAAGGTTGAGTTGTAATTTATTGCAAACCCTTTACCGTTTCTTCAATACTCAACGATACACTAAACATATTTTTCAAAACCTCTTCATTAGAAAAGCGTAAAAATTGAACACCATATTTTTCAAGTCTCCCTTGTCTTTTAGCATCATTAAAATAGTTAAAATCATGACTATTGCCGTCAATTTCAATAACTAAACCAATTTCATGGCAATAAAAATCAACAATATAGGCTAGCATAGGTACTTGTCTATGAAATTGAACTCCAAGAGCTCTTTGCTTAATGCTTTTCCAGACGATAACTTCTGCTAGAGTACTATTTTTTCGTAGTGTTCTGGCAAATTCTTTTAGTTTGGGGTTGTATGGAATTATTTTGTTTTTCATGTTGTTTACTCAAGTTTTACACCCCTAAAGTCCCCTCAAGGGGACAATTGTTCTATTAAGCCTTAGGAAATATATGATTATATTCTCATTTTTTCTTGAAAGATAAAGAATTTGAAAGATATAGTTTTAATCTGATGCTTTTAGCTTGAAAAAGTCTCTTGTTTTCTGTAAATTTGAATATCAGGATTGTCCCCTTGAGGGGACTTTAGGGGTGTTTTGTAAAAGGAGATGATTTTTATATTTACTATTTTTGATCATTCATGTTTGTTGACTTAGAGACTTTATTAAATAATTGCAGAACACGTTTTTAAGGGTTGAAAAAACTGAAAAATAAATTTTCCTCAATTGATTTTGGGATTTCTGCTAAAATCCATTTACCCATTTTGGTAATATTATAATTTTTTGAATAACTGTACATTTTGTCATTTCCTATATGGAAAAAGATAATTAAGTCTCTAATAATAATTGAATAATGATTTTCTATTTTTTTAAAAGGTGTTACTAACCTTTTGAAATCAGAGTTCTCATCTAATTTCAAAGCAGTAATTCTAACAAAATTTTCATTGTACGTTTTTGATAATATTTGCTTTCTAATTGATTCAGCTATTTCAGAAGTAAGATTTACATCCTTAAATTCTTGTTTATCACTCAAATTTGCTCTCCATAAAAGAGATAGAAAGAAAATATTTGCCAAATTATAATCTAAATTATTATATTCATAATGATTGATTTTATTTGGATCGATAAATACTTTTTTTTCAAAACCTGTTCTGTGAAATATATTTTTAGCATAGTAAGATTCATACTGTCCAATAATTTCATTATCACATTTGGCACATAATATATATTTTTCATAAGTGCTTGAAGATAGTTTTGATTTTTTTTTGATTCCATTCAGTAGCTGAACTAGATCAAACTTTATAAGTTTGCTATGTTCATTATAAAGAGACTTAAAGAAAAAATCGGG
>JAMONB010000323.1 GCA_027066745.1 Flavobacteriaceae bacterium | reverse complement strand
AAAGTAACCAATAAATTAGAAATTCCATTTATTTTTAAAGGGAGTTTCCGTAAAGCAAATAGGAGTAGATTAGATAGTTTTACAGGAATTGGTGATAAAAAAGCATTAGAAATTCTTAAAAAAGTTGGAAATCATTTTAATGTGCCAACAGTAACCGATATTCACGAAATTAGTGATGCTGCAAAGGCTGCAAAGTATGTAGATGTGTTACAGATACCAGCATTTTTAGTACGTCAAACTAATTTAGTGGTTGCTGCCGCACAAACAGGTAAAGTGGTTAATCTTAAAAAAGGGCAATTTATGAGTGCGGGTGCTATGCAACACGCCGTAAAAAAAGTAACCGATTCGGGTAATAATCAAGTTTGGATTACTGATAGAGGAACTATGTTTGGTTACCAAGATATGATTGTTGACTTTAGAGGTGTACCAACTATGCAACAATATGCACCAACTATTTTAGACATTACGCATTCTTTACAACAACCAAACCAAACAAGTGGTGTTACAGGTGGAAAGCCAGAACTAATTGAAACTATTGCTAAAGCTGGTATTGCGGTTGGTGTTGATGGTATTTTTTTAGAAACTCATTACGATCCTAGTTGTGCAAAATCGGATGGTGCTAATATGTTGAAATTAGATTATTTAGAAGATTTATTGACTAAATTAGTTGCTATTCGTAAGACAATTAATCAGTTTTAATAAAAGCCTACAACCTTTGCGGAAAACTATAACGTACTTTACGGTTATAAGCTCAATTTAATTAATAAAACACAATTTATGTTTTGTGTAAATTATTGATTTACATCATTTATTGGTCTCAAATGTAGTTAAAACTATGTACTTTTAGTGCATTTCGCTTTAGCTTCTAAAAACTTTCTCACTCATAAGATGACTTTGAGTCATCTTATAAGTACACGATTTTTACGAGGCAGACTTTTAGTCTGCAAACCAAACCTATGGACTTCCAGTCCATAGTGGTTTAGTTTTCTCTAGTCAGTCAGAGTTTTACTCAAAGTGAAGCCTTGGCTATGATTATACTTGTTGTTCATTGTACTTTTTTAGGTTTTGTTTAAAGTCCCTTTCTAAGGTAGTAAGGTGTTGTTATTTTAGTTTAATGTTTATTGGTTCTACCTTTTTATTTTGAGTACCATCTTTATTTGTAGTTATAATATTAATAATTTTAATTCTATCTTTTGTTGTTAATTCATTAATTATTTTTATGGCTCGTTCACTTAATTTATTCCCTTTTATATTCAAAATTGGTTGATTTGGAACACTTATTGAAAAACTAATTACTTCAAACTTTTCGTCAGTACTATAATTTAAGGCAGCTATAACACTTGTTTTCATAGCCTGTTTAGATAAGAATAAATAACCAAATTTATCATTAATAGTTCCTTCTAACGGTGTAGATGTTACATTATTACTTTTTACGTAAAAGCGAATAGGCAGGTTATAGCGCACATTAGCTGCTTCCCCTTTACTATTTTTACCAGCTTTCATAGTTGGTAATAATTTAATGATTCTAATGGTTTCGTCTTGTAATTTTGGATGAGGTGCACGTACCTTTACATTATATACTTTACCATTTTTGCCAATTTCAAATTGAACATTAATTTTTTTCATTCCTATTGGTAAAT
>JAMONB010000322.1 GCA_027066745.1 Flavobacteriaceae bacterium | reverse complement strand
GCTCAGCACGTACCTTTTCTACATAATAACGCCAATCACTTCCTTTAAATTCACCTTTAACACCTTCTTTTTTCTTCATAGCTGACAAAGCTTTACGCTCACTCTTCGCCATATTTAATGCAAATGGCCACAACTTATCCATAAACTCATAAACTGCTTCAGGCTTTTCTGCCATAGCATCAGAGAGTACATAATCTGCATGAGTATCAAAGCCTAACATCTTTGCTTTTTCTACACGTAAATTTGCCATTTCTAACAATATCGCTTTATTGTCTTTGTCATTATCATTATCTCCTCGTAAGGCATACCCTTGAAATAGTTTTTCTCTAAAATCACTATTAGGACAACCTTGTAAAAACGGATTGATACTCGGACGTTGTAAAGTAAAAGACCATCCTGAATTATGTCCTCGTTTTTTTGCCTCTGCTGCTGCACCTGCCAATAAACTAGGTGATAGGTTCCCTAAATCCTTTTTATCTGTAACATACAATTCAAAATTATTTGTTTCATCTAATAAATTATCGCCAAATGTGGTAGAAAGCTCAGAAATACGTTTGTTAATTGTTTTTAATCGTTCTTTATCTTTTCCTTCTAAGTTCACTCCAGAACGTATATAATTTTTATACATTTCAGTTAAAAGACGCATCTCTTCAGCACTTAAATTCAAAGTCTCTTTTTGTTCATATACAGCTTTTACACGATTGAACAGGTTTTGGTTTAAACTAATTTCATCAAAATGTGCTGTCAATTCAGGTGAAATATTTTTTTTTGCTTCTTTTAAAACATCATTAGTGTTCGCTGAACTTACAGCAAAAAACACATTAGTAAATCTTTTTAATAGTTTACCACTTGTTTCTAAAGCTTCAACTGTATTCTTAAACGTAGGCTTCTCTTTAGAATTGACAATCACATCAATTTCATTTTTATGTAGTTGTACCGCTTTTGTAAAAGCAGGTAAATAATCTTCACTTTTAATTTTATCGAATGGTGGTAGACCAAATTTCGTATTCCAATCTGATAATAGAAGGTTTTCATTCATTGCTATATCTGTTGTGCTAGTTGTAGTCGTATTTTCTTCTTTTTTATTTTCTTTACAAGAATAAAAAAACAAAATACTCATACTTAAAATTAATAGAGATTTTTTCATGTGCTTTTATTTATTGTTAATTTCATCCAGACGATTCAGAACTAATATACTCGTTAATATTAATAAGGTATCTATTTTGTAAAAATACAAAAAGAGAGGTTTACACCTCTCTTTTTTAACATTTTAAATATTTTAACTTGTATTATTTTACAATCTCTAATAATTCTACATCAAACACTAATGTAGAAAATGGTTTTATTGGTCCACCTTGACGAGGAAAAGCACCATAAGCCAATTCTTGAGGAACAGTAACTTTATATTTTGAACCTACAGTCATTAATTGTAAAACTTCTGTCCATCCTTTAATTACTCCATTTACACCAAACTCTGCAGGCTCACCTCTATCTACAGAACTGTCAAATACAGTGCCGTCTATTAAAGTACCATGATAATGCACTTTAACTTTTGAAGTTGCAGTAGGTTTTTCACCTTTCCCTTCTTTTATAACAAGGTATTGTAAACCACTTGCTGTAGTTTTTACACCTTCTTTAGCTTT
>JAMONB010000321.1 GCA_027066745.1 Flavobacteriaceae bacterium | reverse complement strand
ATGAAAAAATCGTTCTAGGCTAAGTAAGTGAGATTTAGTATTTAGAGAAATTTTTCCATTCATAAATTCAGTTTTGTAAATGCTATGCGTACTTTCAGACATATTGTTAGGATACGGAAACTCATCGGTACGAGCTGTAATCTTAGAAACTACAGGTGGTGCAATTATGTTATTAACCCAAGAAATTAATTCTCCTTTATTTTCAGAACCACCATCAGACAAAATATTGATAGGGTCTTTTTTGTCAAACAAATTATGCTTATCAAAAGTCTCTTGAAAAAGATTTTTGATAAATTCACTTCCTGCTTTCCCTGTAGTCGAAGCATAATGTAAAATAGCTTTAGAATAATTATCTTTTACAAAAGCTACAGCTTGTAAACCATCTTCTACGGTATGTACATAAGTTATATCTACATGTAGCCACTGAAAAATACGGCCGGCTCTAAATCCTTTTTTAGGTTTCATTTTAAAACGTTTTGATTTTTTATATCCCAAAGCTGTCGCATATTTACTAAAAGTAGATTTCCCACAAAGCAAATCACCATTAGCCATTGCAGAATAATACAATGTAGTTTTAGTTTTTCCATAGTTCTCAGGCTTAGAAACAATAGTATCAATACGCATTACTTCTTGTTGAGTTAACTGATTAGGCTGTTGTCTATAACAATAATTCAAGGGACTAAGTTCACAATAAACTTTCTTTTTTTGAGTGTAATACCAATCTTTAGAAATACCATAATATTTACAAGCAGTTGTTATTTTTACTTTTGCAAAAGTACTCATGTCTTCAATGGATTTTACAATACTACTTGCATGAAGTTTTAAAAGATTTTTGTTGTGGCTTAGTTCTTTCAACATAGTATGGTAGCCACGATGTGATTTAACCAAAAATCGTAGTGATTTATATAGAAAAGCACTGACAAAAACATCTTTGATAGTGTCAAATTGCTTTATATAAGCTTCTGCCCACTCATTACCAAAATAGTTTTCGTGTTTAAACTTATTCCAGTTGTATTTGGTGGTTTTGGGCAACAAATTTATTTGCTGATAATCAAGCATACCGCTTACATACAGTAATATGATTATAGGATGGTAATTCCTTTTATAGAAATTAGTATTCATAGCATTGTTTTGAAATACAAAAGTAGATAACTAAATACAATTTCATACGCCTTATACTTTCAAAAAAAGAGAGCAATAATTAAAGGATGCAACACTTCAATAACAACCCCATAAACTACTTTGCCAAAACTAATTTCAGAGAAAATGGAAAAATATTTGGTATCTACCTAAAAGACAGGCTTAATCATTTTTACATAATTGGGAGAACAGGAACAGGAAAAACCACCTTGCTTCAAACCAAAATAACACAAGATTTCTTGCAAGATAGAGGCTTTTGTCTAATAGATATTCACGGAGATTTAATTTCAAATGTCATAAAATCAACCCCATATAAAAGGTTCAAGGATGTAATCTACCTAGACGCAAGTAATCCAAATTTAGAATTGGGCTACAACCCACTTAGAAAAGTATCCTATGAAAAAAGAGCACTTATCACTTCTAATATCTTAGAGGTTTTTCAACGACTATGGGGTATGCAAGGTTATGGAGTAAAAATGGCACATATACTAAGAAATGTAATTCTCACCTTGCTCGACCAACCCACAGCAAACTTTACAGATATTATAAGAATATTGCAGGATACAAATTACAGAAATAGTTGTATTCCTAATATCGTAAATCCAGAGGTGAAAATATTTTGGCAAAACGAATTCAAAAATTACGGAAAGACAGACCTTATTCCTATCTACAATAAGCTAGGTGGAATACTCTCCTATCCATCAGTAAAAAGGATATTAGTTGAAAACAAAAACCAAATTTCTCTGAGGTATATCATGGATAACAAAAAAGTACTATTGGTTAATCTGTCTAAGGGAGCCATTGGATCGGAAGCCTCCTATATCTTAGGTTCGCTACTTTTAACCTCACTTTCTGCTTCTGCCTTTAGTAGAATAGATACCGTAGAACATAAACGTCCTTATTTTTTTATTTACTTGGATGAATTTCAAAACTACACCAATCTCACCTTAGTTGAAATGATGAGTGAGCTTAGAAAATTCCGAGTCGGAATTATTATGGCACACCAATACATCTCACAATTAGAGGTGAAAATCAGAGATGCAGTACTTAATAATGTAGGAACAATCGTAACTTTTCGTCTAGGACAGACCGATGCTAAGTTTATGGAGAAAGAATTCTCACCTATCTTTGAAACAGCCGATTTTGTGAATTTAGCCAATTATGATATTTATCTAAAGCTTATGATAAACGGAAAACCATCTGTGGCTTTTTCAGCTACAACAATACTACCTCATCAGGCTTAAAATACTTTTTTGGCTGTCGTCCTACGACCGACTACAATTCTCTTGGACTACTACAAGAAATACCTTCCTCTATACTGATATGGAATTAACCTTAATTACATATCACCATGAAAAACGTTCTTTTACCTTCTTTGGGTCTCGTCACTCCTAGGGAAGTAGAATTACATTACAAACGACCCATCTTTGATGCTATGGCGTATGTAGATAAGGCTGAAAGAGCTGATTTCTACATACGAAAGTTTATTAATCAAGATATAATTGATTTCAAAGAATTCTTTTGGACATTGTTTCTAAATTCAGCAAACAGAATCCTCGCTTTTAGTGAAATTGGTTCAGGCACATCAAATATGGTAGCTGTTAACATTAAAGAAATTTTTCAAATAGCTTTAGTATTAAACGCAAGTTCCATTATTCTATGTCATAATCATCCTTCAGGAAAGTTAGAAATATCTTCAAGCGATAAACAATTTACCCATAGAGTAAAAGAAAGTGCAGCACTTTTAAGTATTGAACTTCTTGACCATCTTATTATTACTTCGGAATCCTATCTCTCTTTTGCAGAACAGGGAGAACTGTAATTCATATTATTAGCTTAAGCTTTACAAATTATCATGCCAAAAACTCCTATATCCTATTACGGAGGCAAGCAAAACTTAGTGTCAACGATACTTCCTTTAATTCCAAAACATGAAATCTATACAGAAAGTTTCTTTGGAGGGGGAGCTGTATTCTTTGCAAAAGAGCCTGCCATTTCAGAAGTAATTAATGACTCCAACAATATGGTTGTTAATTTCTATAAGGTAGTACAAACAGACTTTGATAATCTTAAAGAAAAAATAGAAGCAACACTCTTTTCAAGGGCTACCTACAAAGTAGCAGATACTATTTATAGAATGCCTCACTTGTTTAACAAATTACAACACGCATGGGCATTCTATATCGCTACCAATATGGGGTTTTCTTGTCAGATAGGCAGTTGGGGCTACGACAAGTATGGAAAACGGGTAAAAGCTTTTAGAAATAAAAAGATTGCATTTGATAAAGAAATAGTCAAACGATTAGAAAACACACAGATTGAAAACAATGATGCTTGTAAGGTTATAAAGAGCAGAGATACAGATAATGCTTTTCACTATGTTGATCCGCCATATATAGATGTCCATCAAGGACACTATGAGGGTTACACCAAAGGTGATTACATCAAACTGCTTGATACACTCTCAAAAATAAAAGGAAGATTCCTACTCAGTTCCTACCCTACAGATATACTTGAATGCTACACCAAGGAATTTGGATGGCATACCAAGACTTTTGATAAGCCACTCTCTGCTCAAAAAGCAGTTACAGGAAAACCACGAGCTAGGAAAATTGAAGTGCTTACAGCGAACTATCCTATTTAAATACAATAGAAATACTTATTAACCTGTGGCAGTTTACACTGAGCGCAGTCGAAGTGCCACTAAAATTAAATACAATGAAAAAAGTAATTGACAAAACAGTAAACCTCGATTTGATTGGGGTTAATGGAAATGCCTTTATGATTATGGGTGTATTTCAAAGACAAGCCAGACGTGAAGGTTGGACACCAAAAGAAATTGATACCATATTAGCAGAAGCTAAAAGCAGTGATTACAACCATTTATTAACTACCATTTCAAACCACTGTGAAGTAAAAGAAGAATAACAATTAAAATTAGTTAAAATGACAACTATTAAACAACAAAAAATTATTCTATTTTTTTTAAGAGCCTATAAAAAGGAATTGGAAAAACAGCACGTAGACGAGCTGAATCCAATGTTTAATAATTTTTTCTCTCGAGAAGAACTTATCGAAATATTGGAATACTTGTACTTAGACAAATTGGAAGAGTTTCAAATTGAAAAACTAGATAACAATGGGCTTTTAGAACTCATTGGAAACGATGTAAGTATATTGGAGTATTACAGCTATTGGCTAGAAGGTATCACTACATCTCCAATGGTATCTCAAAAAAAAGTTTCTGAATTCTTTGAACGAACTCAAAATGAAATTCATTACTTGAATTCAAAACCTACTGAACAGTGGGATAAATATGATACAAGTAATTACTATTCTCTACTATTTAAAAACGGAAAAACTAGACGGGTATTTGCCATATTTACCTCTGATGTGAACGAAAAAGATAAATATGCTGTAACTACCAAACCTTCTTTCTTTTTTGATACCAAAGAAGAAGCAGAAGTTGAGTTGAAATCTGTACTCAAAGAAAAAAAGTTCAAGCGAGATGAACTTAAAATAATGTCCTTGTGGCAGATTACTTAACAAAAATTGAATACAAGCATTTTAATACTAATCTGTGGCGATTCGCCACCAATAAAATTAAATATTATGAAAACAAACAAACGTACATTAATGAAACACTTCTCCGCTATATTGCGTAAACGAGCATTGGCAACAAGTGAAGTAAATGAAAACATCAACCTAGTAATCCTTAAAAGTCTTAATCGTAAAGAGTTAATACAAATTATTAAGGATAAATATGATGGTAGTATTCCTAAACAGTACAGCCTTGCAGAATTAGAAAATGAGGAACTACTGAATATCATTGGAGATGATATGTATATTATTGCCTATGTTACTCAAAAATGGGTGCGAGTCGCACCGACAAAAAAGCAACCTAATTCTGTAAATAAGAACCTTATTGATAATATTGACACTGCTATTACAAAAGCAGTGGTAAAAGAATCAAAAGCAACTCCTAAAAAAGAAGTTCCTGCTACTACAAAACCAATTAAGAAAAAGTAGCATGGAAGATAACTTTTTAGATTTATTTGATAACAAAGAAAAAGCAATAGACCATGCCCTTTGGTTAAACTTTAAATACCGTATTGCCAATGTTACCTTTGGTGTAATACACGGACCCGATAATAATTGGGCTGTATTGGAACAAACGACCTCTGATGAAATGGAAATGCCTTTTTTAGATGTACTTCCAAAGGATTTGTCTGAACTATCCTATGATCACATCAGACACATCCGAATGGATAAAGAACCTTTACCTTACTGGGAATCTATTATAGGAATGATTTCTGTTATGGACGGAGAAATACTTCGGTATATTCTTCACAGCAAAATACCACTTGAGAAATTAATTCGCCATGAATTAGCTTCAAGAGGGTTTGATAAGAATCACAGATGGTGCGGTTTTGATAAAGCCTTTGAAATTTGGTTAAAATAATTGAATACAAAAACGCTTTTCATTGTGATAAGCGTTTTTCTTAAAGTCAAGATTTAAAATAAATTATCAATACTATAAAAACAACAAACTATGAAATCAATCAAAGCACGTTTTACAAGAGAAAAACAAAAACAACCCTATCTATCCGACCTTATTAATTTTACCCACGCTATTACAAAACAAAATTTTACCAAAAGAATTATTAGTGAGAACTTACATAGACTCGTTGATACAAAAGATTATAAGCACTTAAAAGCTTCCGATAAAAAAGACCTCATAAACCAACTCGTCTTTCTTTCAAAACCTACTTCAGGACAGTAGAAAATAAGAATAACTATTCCCATAGAGCCATACAAACCAAGAACCTAGTATGTTTACTCATTTCATTTTTTCTCCAGCCTTACAAAAGAAATTCACTCCTTTTGTAAGGATGCAGAGTAATTGAAAAACTCAACGCTAAAGTTAAATATGAATGCGAAAACGAATTCACAATTTCATAGCAATACATCAAACTTACAATTCCTTTTTGAGAGTTATCTTTCCGAAGCACAGTATAGTAAAAATCTTAGCCCAAGAACCATAAAGGGATACCGAGAAGTATTTACAATCTTTCAAAAGTTACTACCTGATATAAAAGAGACAGATGATTTACATCCCTCTTTAATGAATGAGTTTTACAAGAGACTAAGCACACGAAAACGAATTGTTGGTAGAGACACCGTTAAGGTTGGCGTAAAGCCATCCACTATTAGAACATACTACAACAAGCTTATTGCCTTTTTTAGATGGCTAGAAAACAACAACTATATTGAAAATAGAAATCTAACAAAACATATTATAAAACCACCACAACCAACTTACGAGGATGAAAAGTCTTTATCAAACTCCGAAGTTTCAAAAATCATTGCATCCATAAGCCTACATAATATGGATGATCCATTTATGTATAAACGAGATATGCTCATTGTAAGCTTACTACTCTATACAGGAATTCGTAAAGGGGAACTATTGGCACTTAGAGTACAAGATGTAGATTTTGAAAACAAAACTTTGTTTATAGATGGACATACTTCAAAATCAAAAAAGAGCCGATTTATTCCATTACATTTTACACTCATATCGCATCTAAAAGTGTATCTGAAAGAAAGAAAAAGTAAAAAACTATATACTGATGCTTTGATAGTTTCTTCCCAACAAGACAAAGCCTTATCTGAATATGGATTAAAATATTGGGTTAAAAAGTACAGCAAACTATCAGGAATAAAATTTCATATTCATCGTTTTAGGCACACTTTTGCCTGTACCTTAGCAAAAGAAAAAGCAGATATTATTAGTATTATGCGAGTATTAGGACATTCATCAACACAAATGACAGAACGTTATTTACGCTCTATTACAACAGAAAATTCAAGAAATTTTATTGAGAAAATGTCATTTTAATTGTTGAGCAACAGTCAAATCAATTAGTATTTTCAATAAATCAAAAATCTGTTATGATAATAATGTCGATACATTTATCAATCTATCATTTTTGCTACATGAAAATGATGTTAAAACCTTATCCATGTATCGCTAAAACAAGAAGGTTAATTGTATAGAGAGGTGGTTGCTGAAAAAGGCTTGCAAATATATTAAAAAGTGTCTAAAACCCTTATAAATAAGGTTATTTGGAGATTGGACAGCTATCGAATTCCTTGCACTGAGGAGGTGGCAGGTTCAAGTCCTGTCAGGTCCACCAACCAACCTTATAAAATAACGAAATTTACTGTTTTATAAGTCAAAAAACAGCCATTTGTGACCACCTCTTGAAAAGAGGTGCTCCAAGGCAACACAAAAATCTTCTTGTAATAGCGATTTCATGTACCACATATTTATATGAACATCGAATTATTACTGGAGGATTTTTGTCATTATGCCACCTATATTCGTGGTGTATCTAAAAATACCATTAGAAGATACAGACAGAACATCTCTCACTTCGCTAGAGCATCCAAAATTATTGATATAAGCGAAGTAAACGACAAAAACGTACAAATGTTCTTCCTAAACGGAAGAGTGCATAAGCATTGGAAAACAAGCACTTATCGAACCTACTATATGACTCTTTTAGTGTTTTTTCGTTGGTGCGAGAAAAACGGACATTTGGAAAAGAACTATGCTAGAGAGCTAGAATTACCAAAAATGGAAAAAACCTTACCTAGCAAACTGAATAAGCAAGATGCTCTTCGTCTATTAGAAATTGCCTTTAATTATCCCTATACACAGAAATATCTAAAATACAGAAATCATGCCTTGTTTTCTATGTTTATATTTGCAGGACTTCGCAAAAGTGAACTTTTAAACCTTAAGCTTGGTGATGTGGACATAGAGAACCTAACGCTATTTGTCCGACAAGGAAAAGGGAATAAAGACCGTATTTTACCTATCAGTTTTACACTGGCTCAAACGCTAAATCGTTATTTAGTAGCACGAAAAAAACAGCACAAAACCTGTCCTGAATTTTTTACATCATCCAATCGGAATGGGGGATTTACTTCATCTGGTTTAAAACTCCTGGTCAATCAACTTAAAAAAGCTTCAGGACTGGAGTTTACGATTCATAAATTACGTCATACCTTTGCTACCCTAATGCTTGAAGGAGGATGTGATATCTTTAGTCTATCCAAAATGATGGGACACAGCGATATCAAAACAACCACTATCTATTTATCTGCAACAGCAGAACATCTACGCTCACAAGTAACTAAACACCCCCTAAATACTACTATGTAATTACAATATACTTGTACTACAAATAACGGACAGAAATTATAAACTGTGTAGATGCTATACCATAAGAACACCACACAAACACCCAATAGCTTATTTGATAATCATCTAAAAGAACTAAGTTATTCTGAACTCAAAGTACTGTTAGTTATTATAAGACAAACTATAGGTTTTATACATCCAAAAGATAGAACAAGACGTAAGGATAGAGACTGGATATCACAACGTTTCTTTATGTTACGAACAGGGCTTTCAGGTAGATCTGTTTCCACTGCTATTGCATCATTGATAGCTAAAGGGTTAATAATAGTAACCAACAACAATGGTAGAATACTCCATCAGGTTAAACAAAGACGAGGTACTTTTCATCTTTATTATTCAAGTACGTTAGTACTTGTGAACTCTTTGCATAGCACTTATAACGTTATTGATGATAAGGCGGTGAAACAAGTTCACACTACAAAACTAACACACACAAAACTGTATAGTGAGATAAGTTCACAAGGGTTTAAAAAAGTGAGTGACAAAGAAAGAATTAATCAAATTTTACAAAATCAAATAAAACATACATAATAATAAAGTAAGCAACTTATCAACTATTACTCCACAAATATTCGAGTGACCGAGAAAAAAAATTGTACTATTTACAATTTTCTTGCCCTCTTATATAGTTCAAAATTATTATAGAATGTAAAAAGGCAATGCAGTGTTTAGTAATCGCATTGCCTTTTACACATTTTATGAGAAAATCACCATATAAACATATTTATAGGTATCGCAAGAACAATCATTTGAACCTGAAAGACGTTGCGTACCTGCTAAATATGGATGAAGGTAATTTATCCCGCTTTGAAGTTGGAAAAACCCAAAACTCCAAAGCACTTATAGGTTACCACATTCTATTTAATTTGTCAATAGATGAATCCGTTTTTAATATTTTCAATCAAGGTACTGAGGAAATTGTTCACAGATGTTTTAGTCTGCTAGAAACTTTAGAAAACAAATCTAAGACAAGAAAAAACCTACTTCGTATCAAAGGAATAAATACCATTATTAAAAGACTAACCAAAGATGATGAAAATGAAAAAGGAAATCAATGAAACAGTATTGTCCTTATATCCAAATACCTTTGGGGTTTGTTATGCTATTTTCGATTCTCCAAATGATTTAGTAGATTATGGTATTGGTTATGTACGACCTGTAAACAGTAAAAAATCAATTGAAAAAGTAAAGAAATATATTAAATTTCATAAACCTGATATTGTTGTAGTCAGGGGGCTTAACAAGCCTAATTCAAGACAAAACAAACGCAATCAAAAACTCATTGATCTTATCTGTAAAAAAGTAAAAGAGCAAGGGCTTAAGGTGTATCAATATAAAAGAAGTCAAATCAAAGAAATTTTTAGTCAGTTTAATACCACTTCAAAATATCAAATATCTAAAAGAATTATTGAGTGGTTTCCTGAGTTGGAAGGATTGGAATATCCTTACAGAAAGGAATGGATGGCGGAGAATCATAACGTAGGTATTTTTGATGCTATCTCTATGGCATTCATTCATTTCTACTTAAACGAATAGTGCTATGGTAATATTCGTCCAATACAATATTCCAAAGGAGTATTTTGTAAAGCATAAAAAGGAATTAAAAAAAATACTTCATAAAACTGCTTTTGAGGTTGCTGTTTTAAAGTTTGAAAAAGAGGTGGATTATAAAGAGATAGCCAAGAAGTTGGGTTTGACTCTTTGGGTTGTGAGAAGAATTTTAAGTAATGTTTGCGAACAGATTAGAAATATTAAATAGCTTATTCTGCACGTTATCTATTGACAAGTTATTTATCTATAATAGACTTAAACATAAGTTAAACATTTAAAAAACAAATACTTATGGCAGACGTACCAAAATATTATATTGAATATGATTTTACAATGGATAAAATAAATAACTTAGAAAAATTACTAAAAGAAATTGAAAGTATAAGTTATATACATTATACAATTAAACGAGATAATAAAAAAAAACCAATACTATTAACCCTCAAGCTACTATCAAGTGCTTTTTCAATGCATATTGTTCTCATTAAACTAATAGACATATGTACAAATGGTTATACTGCAAAAAGAAATATTGAGCTGATTTAAGCTTAAAAAGTTCTGAAAGGAACTTTTTTTATTTATAAGTTTCTCTAAGTTCTCTAATTAATTCATGATAAATACCAATTCTTAAATTTGCGAGATTAAAATAAAAATATTTAATGCTAAAATACTTATATATCGTATCAAGGATAATGTATTTAAGATATTTTTTAATCAATTTGTTAAAATATATATCAATACTATTTTTGCCTTTGATTTTACTTCCAAAAGCAAGACGTTCAATATTAATTTCCAATTCTTGTTTTAAAGTGCAAAAATAATCGTACGTGTTTAATTCTGTTTTGATAGTATCTTGTTTTTCATGATTAATATTGGAAATTCCAGTTGATACACATAAGTTATTTATTGTATCAGGGTCAAAGATACCTTTTAACTCCTTTTCTATATGTGATTGAATAATAAAATGGATATTTGAAATCCACTCTTGTAATTTTTCTCTGTCAATATCATTATAATAGTCTCCATGAATAAAATATTTTTTTTCATCTTCTTCATAAAGATCAATAAAAGTATTGAGTTCAATTAAAATACTAATCGTTTTTGTAAAATCCTCGTTATAAAAAACACTAATTTCAGTTGTAGCACTACCAACATCAATATGCAATCCCGTTTTATCTTTGAATAAAGATTTAAAAGTAGTTTTTTCTTTTCTTCTTAAAGTTCTAATAAAAGAAAGATACCCATATCTTGATTCCTCATGAGCAGATAGAACATGAATTTTTATATTATTTTTAAAATTTGAATACTTTTTTTTGTTAAAAATTAAACGTTGAAGTTCGTTTTCAATCAATTTAATTATTATTGTTGAGTTTTTTGCTTTTCGATAATAACCAGTTGCTACAATTTTAATAAATTGAGGCATATTTTCTCTTCGTACCTTATTAAAAACAGTTACAATTGCAGGTAGTATATCTTGTTTAAACTTGTCTCTGTCTATTTGTTGATTTCCTTTATCAAACCAATTATTTGATATTGTAAGTAAATCATTAAACATAGAATTATATATTTTTTCAGGTTTAGGATTGTACCACATAGGCATGTAACCTATTGATTTAATTGCTGAGGAACTCAATTCAATAACAGCAACCACCTTGTCTTTTCGATATTTATACTCCATAAAAAATAAGATTATGTTTGGTAAAGATAAAATTTTCATTATATTTGTGTTAAATAGAGATACGAAGCTACTCGTGGCGATAGTTCGAGGCAGTCCTAGAAATAGGAATTTTAAACACAAAATTCATAGTATGTATACTGTAATTTTAATTGTTTATTTTGGTCTCTATTATATAAAACATACATAAAAGCGTTAATTGAGATTTAGATTTCATTTAATGCTTTTTTTGTTTTTAATACCTCTCTATTTCTTATCTCTACTCATTAATCAACTAAATTTTATAGTTATGTAAATTAAGTAAAAGGTTTTACCTTATAATTAGAAGTATCTTTAAAATAGGTACAAAAAATACAGCGTGTTCATCTTGTCGGACAGCACGCTGTATTATAAAGATCTCTTAACGAATGCTTTCGCACCCGTAATTTGATAGAATTAGCACTAAGTATTTAAGGCTACTCTGTCGTAAAAATACAAATTAATTAATAATTAACATTTTTATGATGAAAAACACTTCACAAATATCAAAAGTAAAATTTCAAATTATTACAAAATCAAGACATCTAAACTTAAATAGATTGCTTAAAAAAACATTTTGCACCAATTCCAAAAACAAATACCATAATAAATTTCAAAAACAAAATAATTATGAAGACAAATAAAGTCCAACAGGGCGTATTAGAAAACCAGATAACGATATTTCGTTACAAACAGAAGGACATGGAAGACTTGTTATACCTAAACCATGACCAGATTGTTAAAGATACTGCGATCCCATTAGGTAAAGATTTAGCAGGGTTGAATAAACCTGAAGAATCTTGCGACACAGAACAAATCTACTGCGGTGTTTTATCAGGCTCGTACAATAAATTAATGATGAAAGCTAAAACAGAACTTCAAAGCGATATTGAAGAATTGCATATTATTTCTGATAAAGCAGAAGCTGACAATACCTTAAAACAGCTTGAAGAGGACTTAATAAAAAAAGAAAATGAATTGCGCTTAAAAAAGAGAGAACTCGATAAAAAAGACAATTTTTTGGTTAAAAAAGATGAACGCTATGGTAAAATACAATGGTTTTTGTTTTTTATGATTTTGGTAGACATGCTCATTTCAGGAACAGCTCTTCAAGCGATGGGCTATCCACTTATTATTGCTTATTTAATTGGGTTTTCAATCGGAATAGGAATTTATTTCATGTCTGAAAGGCTACCTGAAATTATTGATAAAGGACGTACCATTTGGCAAAAGCGTGCAATTGCTATTGCTTCATTTTTAGTACTTGGTGTTTTATTTTATGTGCTTGGGATTTTCCGTACTATCAATTTCACAAGTGATTCTGCTATAAGTGAGGGAGCAAAACCCATATACTTCGCTTGTCTTAATATGTTTTTTGTCATTGTAGTTACATTAACATCTTATTTCAATCGTCCAACAAAAAAAGAGAGAGCTCTTTTAGACCAATGGAAATTGAAAAAAGAGGAAGTTGATGCTCTTGAATCGCAGGTTGCATCTATAAAAAACACCATACAACAAACACGCAAAACGCAGGCTCATAGCGAGCTTTCTCGTAAGCAACTCTTACTGTATGCTAAAGACATTCAACAACTAATTCAGCAGTTATATGAAGAGGCTTTTAAAACCTTTATGTCTACGAATTTAATACATCGTTCTGATAAGAAGATTCCAAAATTCTTTTCTCAAGATGTGCCTAAGTTAAATGCTTTTTATACTGATATAAAATTATGAGAACGTTACTCATTATGGTATTAGGGCTGACGATGTCAGCCTGTACTAATACGGGAACAACAAGAACAACTATTTCGGTTTTAGAAGATGTTACAGAATCTAATTTTTTGACTTGTCCAAGTCATGAACTTCTTGTACCAAAATTAGGGCTTCAATCTGATATGTGGGCATCAGCTCGATTTAGATATAGCACGATAACAGGAATTAATTACAACCACCGAAAGGAACTCTTTATTGAAAAACAAATGGCACTACTTGGAAATGAACTGGAGCGTAAGAAAAAAGTAACTGATTTTTTAAGTGAAATGAAAACGGTTCTTACAAAAGATAAAACTACTAACCCGTACAAGCATTCTTCTATTTGGGAACCTCTTATAAAAGAATTAATAGTACTTCAAAAAGACACTTCTTTCACAACAGAATTGTATGTGTTTTCAGATTTACAGGAAAATGCCTTGTGGTTTTCAGTATATAAAAAAAGTGATTTGAAAACGCTGAAAATGACTCCTAAAAAAATAGTGGATTTGTTTTTATATAAAGCATCCGCAATTACAAAGGGAACTAAACATCTCAAAGTAATCGTGGTCTATCAGCCGAAAGACATCCAAGAAGATATGGCTTTCAAACACATGGTAAACCTGTATACAACGCTCTTTGAACACTTACAAATTTCTATTGAATTCACAGCTAATATTTAAACTAAAGGCTTATGAAAATTATCACAACCATTTTAGGGTTTTTACTGAAAATAGGATTGATACTGGTTTATCTCTGCACTCGTGGTGCAGAGTTACTCCTAGAGGCTTTTAACGGAGCTTTTAAAAAATTATTAAATAACAACAACTAAATATAAATCACATGAACATACAAGATATAGTCATCATTTTTATGGAAAGAATAGGAGAGTTTCTCGATAGTGTTTTAGATGGGTTAATCGGTAAAAAACACTCACTTTCTGCAAAATTCGGAAGAAAAAGTCAATTGATGTCTTCTCGCTATGAAGGGCTATCTATTACAGGAACAGCATTTTTAAGTGCTAAAAAATCAAAAGAGCACCTCCTTTATTTTGGACCCAGTGGAGTAGGGAAATCTACAATATGTTTAATCCCTTCAGCACTCAATATTGCGGCTTCAAAAAAAGGGAAAGACAGTAGTATGATTATTAATAATCCATCAGGGGAACTCTCAAAAATGACCAATTTCTTTATCCATAGGGGATATAAAGTATACAGCTTTGACCCTGACAATCCTAAGGTATCTATTTATTACAACCCTTTGCACCGTATTAAAACACCATCGGACATCACCAAGGTGGCAACCATGCTCGTGCAGAAGAACAGTAAAAAATCATCTGATTTTTGGGAATTGAAATCCATTGAACTTATCAGTTTATTGATAGATTTTCTATTAGAAAACACATCAAAAATTTATCAGAATATTGCGAATATTTACTTTCTTCTGGAGAACCTAGCTGGTGATGAAGACCTTGTTAATGGGCTTTTTGCAGATAAAAGTCTGGAACATCAATGGCGAGCCTACAAAGCTATCATTTCAAATAGTGAAAAAACCAAAGCAAGTATTGTCAGTTCAGCGATTTCAAGTTTGTCTTTTATAGGAAAAGACAAAGGATTGTGTGATACAACAAGCATTGATACGTTTGATTTCTCTAAGATGAAAACAGAAAAAATTGTGCTGTTTTTAAATTGCAATATTTCTAACATCTCCTATTACAGTTCGCTTTTTGGATTGTTCTTTGAACAATTGTTTGCAGAGTTATTCCGCGTTATTCCAAAAGACACCGATAATGATTTGTACTTGTTAATTGATGAACTCTCTAGTATTCCACTTCCTAGCCTTTCAAACGTGATAGCAAATGCTCGCAAGTATATGTCTATACTCGGTGTCCTGCAAAGTGAAAACCAATTATACGAAAACTACGGACAATACAATGCCAAAACCATTCTCAACAATGCCTGCAAGGTATATATGACGGGACTCAATGATGAATGTGACCGTATTTCTAAGGCTTTAGGAGAGTATCAATATTACGAAGATAAAGACAAGAAAATTCTACGCACTAGACCTCTGATGACAAGTTCGGAAATTAGAACAATGCCTAAAGAAAGTGTCATTGTGATTCCTAATGGTGGAATGTCTCCTATGTATTGTAAGGTAAAACCTTATTACAAAATTAATAAATACGTAAAGGCAATGGCTTTGGAATTACCTGAAGATTATGTCGCTGAGTCAAGATTAGCGTACGAGGCACAGTATTTACCACTCGATAAATACAAACCCCAAACTGATAACATAAAAGATGCATAATAACATTAAAAATATACTGATATGAAACTAATAACACTAGAATTAACAAAACGATTTAAAGAAGTTGGAGACCAGTCAGAGATTCAAAATCCATTAATCATTGCAAAATTCTTTGACCCAGTAGGTCCTGCAACATGGTATGCCACTGACTATAACCCTGAAACAACTATTTGTTTCGGATACGTAACTGGCTTAGCTTATGACGAGTGGGGAACATTCTCCATAAATGAATTGGAATCACTCAAACGTCCTTTCGGACTTGGTATTGAACGAGACATTCACTTCCGAGAAACCCCTTTCAATGAATTGATGCAGAAGGGTAGATTAACTCAACTTAAAGAAAGCAAATCACAAGAAAAACCTAATCAAGAAATAGAACACTAATAAAAGTACAAACACATAACAAAATATATAATCTAAACTTTAAAAATTACATCTTATGAGACCTAAAATTTCAAAATCAAACATCAAGTATTTTATCCGCCAAGAGTACGGCTTTACCTCTCTTGACCAGTTCTTTGAATATGCAAACAATAGCACAAAGATGCGTAACAAAATTGTGGAGCATATCGTAAAGGAGTTTACTAGTTATACAGTGGTCAAAGGGCAATTAGGAACATTTAACCCCTATACCTCTAAACTAGAATTTCTTAAAATTCAAAGTTTTGAACACATCACGTCTACTGACGATTTATTGAAAGATTTATCGATGTTACACAAAACAAGGATGGATATGCTGACACAAAGCAGGAAGCGAATTTTGGAACTTTCAAAAACGAAAAAAAAGACAAGAGATCAAGATTTAAAAGGGGAGCAACAAAATATAAAAATATCTGAAAGAACGTTAGAATTAAAAAAAATACGTCACACGACAGAACAAAATAACGAATTAGAACGATAACATTGGTGTTTACTTCTTTACATACCTATTTAGATTTTTGCTTTTCTAATCAAGAAACGGTAACCGATTCGATGATAAGAGAAGCCAAAAAGCAATATAGAAAACTGTATCTATCTAATTACAATACAAGGTATCGAGAGAAGCATGTTCAAATTACATTTCGTATTTCTGAAAAGAAGTACAAAGAGTTTGAAAAATTAGCAAAAAAGGATAATAAAAAAGTAACTTTTTATGTAAAACAATTAATCCTGAAGAATCAAAATAATAACTCCCCTTTTGATTTAAAAATACTCAGGGTTTTACTATTACAAACTATTGATATCACTGAAGAAGCCATAGAGGAAAATGAAAGAGTCAACACTTCCACTCTCCTCTCTCTACTAGAGAATATGCACAAACTCATCACATGATTGTAAAAGCCATCTCACATAAAAGTATCAAAAAATCATCAATTAAAAAACTCATTACCTATGTTTTTAATCCTGATAAAATGAAGGATACTCAAAAGGGAAGTGAACCCCTTATAGTTAAACAATTCATTCGTGGTTATGATAAAAACAAATGGGCAAGTACTTTTAAAAAAAATGATAACGCTAGAACCTTTCAACATTCTCGACGAACGGTTTTAAGACACGAAATAATAAGTTTTGCTCCTAAGAGTTCTCAGTACCTCACAAGAGAAAAATTAAAAATTTTAGCTAAATATTATTTAAAATATCGTTCTCCTCATTCTATGGGAGTAGCCACAGTACACTATGATAAGTCACCCCATATCCATTTTATAATCTCTGGTGTTGATATTGAAGGAAATTCTACTCGTGTTTCCCGTAAAGAATTCAAGGCCTTTAAAATTAAATTACAGAAATTTCAAGAACAAGAATTTCCTGAATTATCGGTTTCAATCGTCGATCATTCCAAAAAAAAAGCCTCAGCCTTAAATTAACTTTTCAGGAAGAACGAATGAAAGATAAAGGCGTAATTTCTGAAAAAGAAAAACTCTCAACTAAAGTAAAACTAATTGCTAAAAGCTGTAAAAGTTTAAATGAATTAGCCTCTAAACTTGAATCGAAATCCCTAGAACCATATTATAGAAATAGAAAACTCACGGGTGTTTGGTTGGGTAATCGCAAATATCGCCTCACAACACTTGGTGTAGGGAAAGAATTAACTAGGGAACAAAAACGTTTAGACGAACTGCTATCACATAAAAAAGGGTATCACAGAGATTTAGAACTGGAACAATAGTAACTAAATTATCTATCCTGTTCTTTGGAGATATCTTGAGAAATCAATAATTCCCATTGTTTTGTAAGAACGTAGGTTCTAGATTTTCTAGATTCATTTTCAATTTGAATAAATCCATCATCTATCCATTTTTTAACAAGAGCATACGTACTCCTATTTTTTAGTCCCAAATGTGTTGCAATTTCTTGAATTGAAACCTCTTTATTTTTTATGAATAACGACAACGTTTGTTTTTGATGCGGACGTAATTCTCGTAGTTTTTCTGTTTGAAAGGGAATTGGTCTATCTTGATTTAACTCTTTTAACCGTTGTGCTTTTTGACGTACACTTCTAAATGAAATAGCCATTCCTTCTAAAAAGTAATCTAAGAAAGGTGTTACGTCTGCCTGAGCACGTCCTCCATAGTAATTATGACTAGTACCAATAGTTAGTGCTTTGTAGTAACCTTGTAAATTTTTCGCATAATACTCTTCCAAAGAATACATGCCTTTCATTCCATAACCCATTTTATGAAGTATAAATGTAGTAAGTAATCTAGCCGTTCTACCATTTCCATCATAATAAGGATGTATAGTCGCGAATTGATAATGAAATAATCCAGCTACTATTGGTGCTGGAATTTCATTTTCTGACATCATTTTACGAGTCCAATCGATCATATTATTCATCAGTATAGATACATCTTTAGCCTCGGGTGGCATATATACAATATTTCCTGTAGCTCCATCTCGAATTATATTTTGTCCATCTCTATAAGGTGTCCCTTTTTTGAAACCCTTCCATACCAACCCATGAATGCTTTGAATTAGTTTTTTAGAAATTTCTACATCTAATTTTAATTCATCTTCAAGATATTCTAATGCTCGGAAGTAATTTTTAACCTCTCGCTCATCTCGTTCTCTACCTGGAAATCCACTTTTATTATCTTTAACTACTTTTTGAACTTCTGCTTGTGTTAACGCATTTCCTTCTATTTGAGTAGAGTAATGTGTAGATTGTAATCGAGCTGTTTCTCGAAGAGAGGCTACTAATTGAGCAGTTACTGGAAGAATGTTAATAGCTTCTTTATGTCTCTCAATTTCTAATAGTTGTTTCGTAAGATAGGCTGTTATGTGATAATTTGGGTTGAATTTCATATACCAAATATAATATAATTGTATTTAAAAAGCAATTAACATGTAATTAAAGTGTAGATAATATGTATTTAAAATTAGTATTAAAGTATTCGATTTTTACATCTGTTCTATTGCAAGTTAATAGCCAAAAGTCTCTTTTCATTTTTAGGGATTCCAAAGGTCTCCTTTGGCAAGATAGCAAGTTCTATATTAATGAAATGTTTGTAGCAACTTGCAATCTTGCTCTGCCCCTGTCCTAAAAGTTTTTTTAAATTCGACTTAGGTCAGAGCAGACCAAATGTCCTAAAAGTCCGCAGACGACTTAGGACATTTTTCGTTAAAGGACATTAAAAAATCATCTTGTGAAAAGATGATTTTAAAATTGATTAATAAAAACGAACTTATATCTCAAGCTCAAATTCATTAGCCATTTTATACGCAGTTTCTTCAAAGGCATACCAAGCCAAATAATTCTTTAAATCATGCTTGATTGAAAGTGGCATACCTGTATTTTCTTCATATTCATTCCGTAATTCTTCAATTTGATCATAATGGGAATCAAAGAAGGTATGAGTGTCTGCATAGTAGATTAAAGATCCAACCATGCCTGTTATACATCCATGATTAAGTATATCTGAAAAGAAGTTTTGAATTTCATCATAATCAAGAGCTTCTAATGCAACAGCTTTTTCAATAGTATTTTCTGAAGTATTGGTAATAGTTTGTAATTTATTTTTAAGTTCATTGTTAGTCATAGTATTATATAGGTTAAGCGAATAATACGCTGACATGAAAACTACAGAGGCAAAGCTTTTGGGCAAGGAGGAATCTGCTAGGAGCATTCCTTGCCCAAAAGCTGTACTGAAGTAATGTCTAAGCACTTATTTAATACCTATAGAGAAGACGGGGAATAACAACATAATAAATACAAGTAATTGGAAGGAAAAAAGATAAAACTGCTCTTTAAGGATTGATAATGAGAATACATTTATAAATTTGAATTATACTTTCTTCAGAATGGCATTTAATTCTGTCAATCTTAATTTCATTTTTATTCCTTTCAACTATTGTTGAAGCCTATATTTGTAGAAAAGTGATAACAAATTTCGTTAAATTGAATAAAAATGCACCCAAATATTTAAATGAAAAAGTATCTGTGGTATTTTTTTTATTTAGGGCATAAGCATTTAATAAATTCAATAATTTAAACTCTACCTAAATCAACTGTTATTTTTGAAGAAAAACATTTGGAAAAAATGATTAACTTTGTTATACTATATAATAAGTCTAAAAGTCTTATTATTAACATCTTTTAACTATATTTATAAACTATGATTAACAACTGTAAAATCTGTACAATTATTGACAATAATCCTAAACAAAATGCTTGGGATAAGCCTTTGTATGAAACAGAAAATTTTTTTACTGTGCCTTCTTTAGGTTCTTTAGTTGAAGGTTGGGTATTAATTTTTTCAAAAGATCATTATCTTTCTTTATCACAGCTAAGTAGTGAGTTAATTGATGAGTTGAATACATTTAGAAATGATGTGAAAATAAAACTAAGGAAAGAATTTGGTGAAATCACAAGTTTTGAGCACGGTCCTTGTAATGAAAAGACTGTACTTGGTTGTGGAGTAGATCATTTTCATCTTCACCTAGTCCCTTTAAAAGGACTAAACTTATTAAGGCTATCTAAGGATTTTGATTCTTCTATGTCTTGGAATAGTATTTCAAGAATTCAAGATTTAAAGAATATAAACGACGAAAATGGGTACTTGTATTTAGAGTTACCTAATGGACAAAAATTTTATACCTCTGGAAGAACAGCCGGTAGTCAATTTTTTAGAAAGGTTATTGCTCATGAATTAAAAGTTTCTGATAAATATGATTGGAAATCTAATCCTATGATCAAAAACATAGAAAGAACTATTAAAAAAATACAAAAAGAAGTTGCCATTTTTGATTAATTAAAATACTTTGAAATTGGGAAAAAATGATGAGAAAGACCCTATAAAGGGATTTAGTAATAAGGATTTATCCGACGGAAGGGATTCTTTAGATTGGAGGTCAAGATATCCGAAAGTAGCTATTCGCTGGATAATATTTGAGTTTTTATATTTATTCTCTTACATTTTTATTGCACCTTTATTAGCTGTAGCTTGCTATTTAAAAATTTTTCCGAATTTTCTTTCAATTAATGTTGCATTACTAAATGGTTTAGAACCTTATTTACTAGCTTGTTTAGGAGGTGTTTTTGGTGGGGCTTTATATGGTTTAAAATGGACATATCATTGTATTGCAAAAGGGTTATGGAATTCAGACAGAAGAGCTTGGAGAATATTTATTCCTATAGTTGGAGGGTCTTTCGCTTTAATTTTTTCAATTCTTATCTTATCAAATTTCTTAAAAATATTTGATAACAACTTGTTACAAAATCGAGGAATTGCTTTTGTAATAGGTTTTTTTTCTGGATATTTTTCAGATAAAGCTGCTGCTAAGTTAGTGGAAGTATCTAATTCCATTTTTGGTATAACTTCTAAAGATTAGATACATGTCTTTCAAAATAGTTTATAACCCTTCTCTAAATAATAAGCAAGTAAATTTAAACTCATTCAAAAAGAGCTTCGGGCTTAAATCATTAGGATTATTAAAAATCCTAGAGTATACGCCAAAATTTATACTTATATCGAATGAATTATTTAAATTAAGAAAAAAAAATGCTCTTTTCGAAGAAAACTTGAATAATGTAATTCAAGAAGTAATTTCAGTATTTGGAATCAAAGAAGAAGTTATCATTAGGTCTAGTGGAATTGATGAGAATATTAATCAAAGAGGAATGTTTTCAAGTGAGGTTATTTCAGAAGGGTTAACTAAAAAAAATCTAAATAAAACAATAAATAACCTCTTATTAAATTTTGAAAACAATAAGCTTTCCGAAGAATCAACTATTAGTTTAATAGTTCAAATATATATAAAACCTAAAGCAAAAGGTCATTTATCAAACGAAAGAAGAATTTCTAGAAATAATGATATCTGGGTTTATGAAATAGAAGAGTCTAGTTTAGATTATCAAAAAAGCATAGACAAATTAAGATCAAAAAAACCTAAATCTATTTCAAAAATTAATATGTCTCTTCAAACTTCTAAAGGAATAGAGAATGTTTTGAGAGAATTTTCAGGAAATTTTATAGAGGATGATAAAAGGTTTCATATTGAATGGGTTTTAGGGAACTCTAAAATACATATTGTACAAATTGATACTGAAGATAAATTTGAAGGCATAACACCAGGTAGTCGATGGAAATATAATGAAACTAAGACTTCTAATGAAGATTTTAAAATTCTTAAATCGGTTTCAGATTTCAGTGCTAACTGGAAAAAATTAAAAAGTGTAGAAACTTTTAAAAAATGTAATCTTCCTTATGGAAATATTTTTATTCTTCAAGATGAAGATATTTTTAATCAAATCGCAAACAATATTTTCATAGAGGAGTTGGAAGAAGATTTAAAAAGGTTATTACATAATCCAATTGTAATAAGAACTGATTGTAATGAAATGGACAATACTTTTCTTTTACCTAGAACAACTACCCTTTCTCTAATTGAACAATGCAAAGAATTTCTAAGAAATACTTTAATAAATTTTAAAAAAGATGGTGTCTCTTTTCATAATATTTGCTTCTTAATGCATCACTATATATCTTCTAAAGCTTGTGCCTTAACCTTAGCAAAACCAGATATTCCTAGGGTTAGAGTTGATTCCACTTGGGGGCTTCCTGATGGGCTACATTGTTTTCCTTATGATACTTTCGAAGTAAATCTATTTAATCAAGAGGTGAAAAAAACGTTAAATTCTAAGCATGAATATTTAGACTGTAATTTGAAAGGTGATTGGGTTGCAGTAAAAAGTGGTTGGAATTGGGATTGGAACTCTTCCTTAACAGACGAACAACTTGATAAAATTGCGAATTTTTCTTACGAAGTGGCAAAGGAGCTTAATAAACCTGTGGGTATTATGTTTTTTGTAGGGGTTGATAAATCTACAGGATATCCCGAAGTATTACCATGGTATTACACTTTAGAGGTGCCAGAATCTACGTTTGAAGCTTCAGAAATTATTTTTCCTAAAAAAACTTTTATAATCTCTGAACCTAAAGAATTAAATAAATTAAAGCAAAATAAACTTTTAAAAGAAGTAGTTGTTAAACTGAAATTAAAGCCTAAACATATCCGAAACCACAAGTTCATTGTAAAAATTGGGCAATATTTATCAAAAAACAATATTCCTTTAATTCTTGAAGGTAGTATCCTTTCTCATGTTTTTTACATTTTAAAAAGAGAAAATGTTAATTTAAAGTGCATTGATCCTTTTAAAATTGATTACCCAAAACAATCATTTAATAAGTTAGTTAGGGACTTAATTCCTGACAGAATTTCTTCACATGGGGAACTTCCGATAATTCAATCATTATCTAGAGATCAATTAGTAGATATGCTAAAAGGAAAAGCAATCGAGGAAGCTCATGAGTTATTTCAAGAAAAGAATAAAAATAATATTCTTGAAGAGATGGCTGACTTATATGAAATATTAATTTCTTTAAGTGCTTTGTTAGGTGAGGATTTTGAGGAGGTTATTAATATTGCTGAGAGAAAAAAGAAAGAAAAAGGAGGATTTGATAGAGGTCTTTACTTAATTTCAACAACTGATACCCCATTGATTAAAAAAGAAAATCAACTAGATAATAAAATTATTAGCAATCAAAATTTTAAAACAGACTTAATTAATATCAGTAAAACATTTTATAAAAATAAAGCAGAGTTTAAAATCCCATTAATTCCACCTAAAGGAAATAAAATAAGTACAAAAATAAAAATAGAAAAACAAGTCAGTCTAGATTTTAGTATTGAGTATCATAAAAATAATATATTAATTAAAATTAATAAAATAAGCTTAAATAATATTAATCCTGATCAGCTGAAGCTGGAATTATAATCATTTCTCACGAATCCTTTCCAGTTTTACCAATCGAGAGTTCATTAAATAATACGATATAAAAAACTATGATCCCACTTCGTTACCTAGAAAAAGATAGAGAACTCCTTCAATAGAAAACAAGATGTTATACACAAACTATATTCCTGTCTAACTAAATATTGATCGATTTTATATTCTTTATGAGGTGTTTAAACCTTTAAAAAAATCATAAGGTGAAAAGGGGAATATAAATCTCAAATCTAGGACTTCTGTGCTAACGTACTGGTTTTCTCATTACAATATTTAGGGAGTGCAATAAATGGGAGATCAACATATCATCTACTGAAAGGTACTTACAGGACGATCTATAAAATCCTATCTATCTATTAATTTTTTTATTTTATTGATAGTATCTATTTTATCGGCAATCTTTTTTCAAGATTCTGAATTTGTTCAATTCGTTTCTTTTGAAGCCGGAATTTTACTAATATTATTAATATTTGGAATTAAGACTACTTCAGAATTTGAAAAATCAACTACAAATTATATTGAATGGATTTTTAGTAAAGACATAGGATGGGGAGCATTTGGAATGACAATTTATCTTTTTTTTTAATGTATTAAAATATGAAATGTTTGAAAATGTAGATATATTAAAAGACAATACAGAGTTAGTACTATCATACTTTGAAAAAGGTTTTATGTATTTCTTCATCATAGTTATATGTACTTATTTAATAAGAATTTTTATACCGTTTATAGGAACATTACTTATTTCTTTATTTGTTAGGTATATAGCAAATAGAAGTTTAAATTCTGAGGTAAACACTTTTAATCACTTTTTGAGGTATTATGGCTATACTCTATCTTTTATCTCTCTTCTTTCTGCCGTAATTTTCTTTCAATTTTAGAGTGAGCTGGGCTACTCCCGTTCAAGAAAACCCTTATGTATAGTATATATAAGATAAAACTAGTTGAGAGTCTGCATCCGATAGTATAGTTTTTACACATTTCCATATTGTATTAACTCTTTGCATTAACACAGGGTTAATTTGTAAAAAAAATATTTATATTATACCTAAAAAATGAGTGCTATTTAATGAAAAAATTGCATTTTTGTTAGTTAGTAAAGGCTGTTATAAAATGAATACAATTTCAAAAGAATATATTAGTGGTTTATCTCAGTTAGAAATGTACAGCACTGATGATAATTTTGTTGGATTAATTCATGTATCAGAACTCGAAAAATCAAATATAAATTATTACCAAAGACTATCTCTAGAGAAAGCAAAAAAAGTTTGTGCTGATGCTGTTTACTTTAGAAATTTTTCTGATTTAACAAGACCTTCTAAACCCCAATTATACATATTTGATTTTGCTAATGGGGAGAAAGATATTGTCGAAATACATAAAAATGTATGGAGCAGTTCAGAAGTTCGGTTATATCTTGCCATAACTAAATCAGAAATTAAATTATTTAATTCATCAAAACCTGTTAAGCATAACAAAAAGGGAGATTTATATGTATCTCCTTTTGAAACTCTTAAAATTGCAGGAGAAGCAGTTAAAAAATATAAAGAATATTCAGGAAAGAAATTTGATAATGGTTCTTTTTGGGAAGATACTAAATTTGATTTTGGATATAGCGAAACAGCTTATGAAAAACTCATTTCAGAATTAAAAAAGACTAGAAATCAATTCCTTGATGTAATTAAATTAGATAAGGTTATTGCAAGTAAATTACTTGTATTAGGAATTTTAGTAAAATATTTAGAAGAAAGAATTGATGTTGACAAGGATGGGAATGAAACACGAGTTTTTACTCCTGATTTTTTCAATCAAGAAAAATTTGGGTATTCAAATGACTTTACTGAAACAATAAGGAAAGGAAATGGGTTTACTTTAAATCTATTTGAATATTTAAGTAATCATTTTAATGGTAAAATCTTTTATTTGTCAGAAGAATATAAAGAACAAATAAAAGATAAAGACCTATCACCATTAGCTGATTTTTTATCAGGAATGCTTGATGGTAATCAATTTGTTTTTTGGAAACTATATTCCTTTAATCATTTACCAATCGAATTGATTAGTAGTATTTATGAAATGTTTTTAGAGGCGGATAAAAATAGCGGTGTAGCATATACACCTTCATATTTAGTTAGCTTTATGGTTGATGAATGTATGCCTATTAACAATCCAAAGAAAAAATTTAAAATACTAGACCCTGCCTGTGGTTCAGGGATATTTTTAGTTTCGGCTTATAAGAGAATTATTGATTGGTGGAGAATTTCTTTGCATGAAAAAACAGGGGAATGGGTTACTCCAGGTAAAGAACATTTAAGTGATTTAAAAAAACTTCTAAAAGAAAGTGTTTTTGGAATTGATATAGAAGGGGAAGCTGTTGATTTAGCAATTTTTAGTTTGAGTTTAACATTATGTGATATTCTATCTCCAAAAGTTATTTGGGAGAATTTACGCTTTGATGATTTAAGTAAGAATGTTGTTGGAGCTGACTTTTATGATTGGTATCCAAAAAATGTTTCAAAAAAATTCGATTTAGTAATAGGGAATCCTCCATTTATAGAATATAGTTCAAGGGACACCAAAATTAATAATTTCATTTCTAGTTTAAAATTAAAAGAAGAAATTCCTAAAATTCAAAGTTCATTACTTTTTACAATACTTGGTATGAACCTTGTTAAAAAAACTAATGGATTACTGTCCTTTATTTTACCATCTGGACCTTTGTTATATAATAATTCTCCTAAGCCAATAAAGTTTAGAAAGTGGTTATTCAAAGAATATAATATTCCTCAAATAATAGATTTCACATATTTAAGTAATGTTCTTTTTAAGAATAAAGGAAATGAAAAGAATGTTGCTGTTTCTGCATTTTTTATAGAAAATAAAAAGGCTGATAAAAACCCGATTCATCACGTTACAGTAAAGAAACTAAAGACTGCTAAAGAACGTCAATATTTTGAAATAGACCATTATGATTTTCATAAGGTAAGTATGGTTGATGCAATTAATAACCCTTTTGTTTGGAAAGCAAACTTATTAGGAGGAGGTCGTTTATTGCCTTTTATCAAAAAATTAATGGAGTTTCCTACACTAGGAGATTATTTAAAGAACAAGAAAGTAAATTTTAATTGGTCATTTGGGGTCGGTTTTAAAAACGGAAATAAATACGATAAAGAAAATATTGTATTAAACAATTCTACGATTCCTACGGATAAGTTCGGCGAACACGGTGTTAAGAGTGAAGATATCATACACCAATTTAAGCAGGAAACATTTGAAGCTACAAGGAAAAAAGAAATATATACTCCTCCACTATTATTAATAAAATTAAGTATTGGTAAAAAAACAATTCCAGTATATTACTCAAGTTCCTATCTTACATATAAGACTGAAGTCTTAGGGATTCATTGTCCAGAAAAAGAAAAAAACTTATTAATTAAGTTAAAAAACAGATTATATAATAATCAACTTTATAGATTCTATTTATTAACTACAAGTGCTAGAGCTGGAGTGACAAAATCAACCTCTCCTGTTTATAAGCAAGACATATTAAATCTTCCATTTCCTGAGCATGAAAAAGAAATAGAATTATCAGAATTTGATAATATCCTTATTGAGAACACTTTAAATTACAGTTTAGATTTTCTAGGAAGAGATACAGGTATTAAATCGCTGGAGGTTACTCAAGATAAGGAATTAACTAACTTCGGAATAACCTTTTGTAAGGTGTTAAATTCATTATTTGAGACAGATACTAAAAAGTATATTCAAGAGGATGTTTACCGAACTGATTCTTTTATTTGTGTTATTTTCAAATATGGAGAAAAAAATGATATTTCTACAAATAGAAAAACTAGTGAAGAAATTGAAAACCATATAGCCGAATTGGTTTATAATAAAATAGGTACTAGTTACAGAATAAATAGAGTTGTAAAAATTTATGATGGGGATTATATTTATTTATTAAAACCAAAAGAGTTAAGGTACTGGTTACAATCAATAGCCTTAAGAGATGCAGATGAAACTATAGTTGACCTATATAAAGCAGGATATTAAGTATGTTGAAAGATAATAACAAACAGATATCCAATATTCCAAACCCTTCTATTAAGAAAGGTTCTATAACTAAAAAACTTATTGAGTTTATTGAAGAGACTTTACTTGTTTTTCAAAAACAGTTTAAAGGAGAAATTGATACTTCTGAAGAAGTGTTGAATGAGCATCTTGGTAAAACGTTAAACTATCAGTCAAAATCATTACCATTTATTTTTCAACAAGAGGCAATACAAAAACAAAAAAAAGGACAAAACAGAAAAGTAGATATTGGTGTTTTTTGTCACTATGCAGAAACAACACCTTTCTTTACTATTGAAGCGAAAAGATTAACAACATCACTATCAAAAAACAGAGATAAAGAATATGTTACTGGTAATGACCCTACAAGATTATCAGGAGGTATTGAAAGATTTAAGCATAATGTTCATGGAACTGATTTAACAGAAAGTGCATTGGTCGCTTATGTTCAAAAAGAAAATCCAAAAGACTGGTTTGATAAGATTAACAATTGGATTAATCAATTAATTACTCAAGAAATCAAATCATTATTAGAGTGGACTTCAAATGATTTACTCACGAATGTTTGTGGCTTTAAGGATGGTAGGTTAACCAAGTTTGTGTCAATAAGTGTGAAGACTAATAAAACTAATATTAGTCTTAATCATTATTTTGTTAACTTGATTCCATAGGTATTTATGTAAATGGGATGTCTAAAATTACATATCAACACAGTACCAAATCTAAGGTTGGCATACTCAAAAAAAGAGATAAAGCCCTTAAAAAATAGGGGTAGTTACTATCCATTTGGTTTAAACCACTTTTTATTTTTTACGGACTTTTTCAAGTTCTTCTAACCTCTTTTTCATTTTAACTTCCTGCTTCTTTTCCAACTTGTCCTTTTCAATAATAGAGTCTAAAAGAATCTCAACAACATTTCTGTTGTACTCAGAAAGCTCACCAATCATTTCTAATTTTTGAACTATGGATTTATCAGCAATATTTTGAGATTGAAATAAATCACTAAATGGAATTTCAATTGCTAAAGCGATGCGTTCAATAGTTTCAATAGATGGCACTACTTTCATATTCTCTATTCTATTATACGTGGATGCAAGCATATCACTGCGTTCAGCTATGTATTGTTGGCTTATCTTCTTCTCTTTTCTTATTGCCTTTAAATTTTCCGAAAGTATCTGCTGAACTGCACTCATTTATTATTTCTTTTTTCAAACTTAAGAAATTATTTCTATAAATACCATATAAAACACTTTTTAATTTGTTTTTATGTGTTTTAAAGCATATCTTTGGATTATATTATGCTTCAAACATCAAATACACATAAAGAACCTAAAACACTTCTTCAGCTTAAGACTATAAAGTCTAAGCTTCTTTTTTATGCCATTATCGAGTACGAACGCTTTTTACTTTCCGAATCATGCCAAACGCACTAATCTATACCCGTGTCTCTACTGATGAACAAGCCAGTAAGGGCTTTAGCCTCCCTCATCAAAAAAATGTGCTTGAATTCTATTGTCAGCATAAAGGTATTAATATTTTACGCCATTTTAAAGAAGATTTTTCTGCTAAGAATTTTGATAGACCTTCATTTAAAGAATTACTTGCTTATCTTAAGGTAAATCGAAAAAGTGTTGATTACTTGTTGTTTACTCGTTGGGATAGATTTAGTAGGAATCAAGAAGAAGCCTATCGTGTTATAAGGGAATTTAAAAATATGGGTGTTGAGATCAACGCAATTGAACAGCCTTTAGATTTATCTCAACCTGACTCCAAAGTAATGTTAGCTGTTTATTTGGTAATTCCTGAGGTTGAAAATGATAAAAATAGTATTCGTACCAAAGAAGGAATGCGTAGAGCAATGAAGGAGGGTTGTTTCGTTGGTTTAGCCCCTTATGGCTACGTTAATTATAGAAATCAAGAAGGGAAGTCCACTCTCGCATTAAACAACGATAAAGCGCCTTTAATTAGGAAAGCGTTTTTAGATTATTCTAAAGGTGTGTTTTCTTCTGAAGAAGTGAGAAAGAAGTATTATCATCAAGGATTGAGATTCAACAAACAAAGTATGCTCAATACCTTAAGAAATCCTGTTTACTGCGGAAAGATATTAATCAAAGAATGGAAAAAAGAAGATGAAATAATTGTTGATGGACTCCACCCTCCTATTATTGATGATGATACTTTCGATAAAGTTCAACGTATTTTAAAAGGGAAGCAAAAAACCAAAATTCATAAGTTTTCTGAAATTGATGAACAATTACCACTACGTGGTTATTTAGAATGTGCTAAATGTGGTAGAACAATTACGGGTAGTGCTTCTAGGGGAGGTAGCGGAACAAGGCATTTCTATTATCACTGCCAACCAAAATGTAAGGAACGATTTAAGGCTGAAGAAGCTAATATTCTTTTTGAAAAACTTCTTGAAGAATTTGTAATAAAACAGGATGTTCTTGAACTCTACAAAGAAATACTTCAAGAAACCTTTAGCGGTGAAAAGAAGAATAGGGCAATGAGAGTTCGTCAGATTAAAATCGACCTTGAAAAGCTGAATAATAGAATGGATTCTATTGAAGATAAGTTTTTTGATGACTTAATAGGGCATTCTACCTATAATGCTATGAAGCAAAAAACTCAAAAAAAGATAAACGATCTTAATGCTGAATTGAGTGTTATTAAAAGCTTAGATAAAAATCTTGAAGAGTATTTAAAACTAGGTATTTCATTTCTTCACGGTATTGATAAACTCTATAAAACCTCCCCTGCAAACATCAAAAAAAAGATTGTCGGTTCGATATTCCCTGAAAAATTGGTTTTTTTGAAAAATAAGTATCGAACGGATTATTTAGATTCCTTTATAGCTATAATCCTTAGTAAACATAAGCCCTTCAGGCTTTTGAAAATAAAAACACCTTATCAAAATGATAAGGTGTCTAAGAAAGCTCCCCCTCTTGGACTCGAACCAAGGACCCTCTGATTAACAGTCAGATGCTCTAACCAACTGAGCTAAGGAGGAATTTATTCTCTTTTGCGAGTGCAAATATACAAGGTTTTAAACTTTTTGCAA
>JAMONB010000320.1 GCA_027066745.1 Flavobacteriaceae bacterium | reverse complement strand
GTTTGTTTTAAATAATTAATTATTGAAATTTGCTGACTTAAATGTTTTTATTTCTCCATTCTCATCAACATAAATTAAAAATGATTTCAACTCTGTATGTTCTTTTAAAAAATTTATTGCTTTTTCTAATCCCATAGCCATAAAAGCAGTAGCATACCCATCAACATCCGCACAATCAGATTTTGAAATTACAGAAGCACTTAACAAGTTGCTTGGAGTAGCATAACCAGTTTTTGTATTTATTGTATGCACATATTTAACGCCATTAGCTGAAATTCTATATTTCCTGTAATTTCCAGAAGTTGCCATAGATTCATTATGCAATTGAACGGTTGTTGCAAAAGAACGTGTACCGTCAAAATTTGGCTCTTCAATTGCTATTCTCCAAAATTCATTATTTTCATTAACGCCTCTTGCTCTAACTTCGCCTCCAATTTCTACCATATAATTTTTAATGTGGTTTCTTTCAAAAAGTCTCCCAACAACATCAACCAAATATCCTTTTGCTATAGCATTAAAATCGAAATAAATCTCAGGATATAATTTTTTAATTTTCTTATTGTGAAGACTTACTTTATCAAACCCTACAAATTTTAATAATTCTTTGATTTTTGTTGAATCTAAATTTTGAATAGGTTTCCCTGGGCCAAAACCCCAAGCATTTACTAAAATTCCAACTGTAGGGTCAAAATCTCCATTTGTTTCAGAAAAGATTTTAGCTGATTTTAAAAATACCTCTTTAAAAATATCATCAACTACAACGGTAGTATCTCCTTTATTAATTTTAGAGATATCTGAAGTTGGAATATAGGTTGAGACAGATTTATTAACTACTTTGATTAAACTATCAATTTTAGTATCAAACTTTTTGTTACTTGTATCTAAATAGCGAATTGAAAATGTAGTACCTAAAGCATTGCCTTTTAAAATTTTTAAATTTTCTTGTTTAGTATTGCAAGAGAATATTGAAAATATTAAAAGAACTAATAACTTATTTTTCATTGTAATATTTTATTAAAATTTAATTTTACAAAGGTAACATTTATAAATGTCACAAAATCTTCATAATTTAATATAAAATAGTAATTTCTAAGCTTCTTTTTTTTAACTTTGTTTCCAGTCTAACGTATTTTTAAATTATGAAAAAATTAGTTGTATTAATTATTGTAACATCGGTGATGTTAAGTTCGTGTGTATCTCAAAAAAAATACACTGAATTAGAAGGAAATTTCAATAAAAAAAGTCAAGAATTAGTTGATACTAAAGCTGACTTAATGAAATGTAGAATTGAAAACGAAGGTAAAATTACCTCACTTGAACAACAGGTAATTGATTTAAGGAAGGATAAAGAAAAAACATTAGAATATGTTGATAATTTAACTGTATTATCTAAATCTGCTTCAGAAAACATTAAAGAAACATTATCTCAAATGGGGAAAAAAGATGAGTACATTAAATATATTCAAAAAGCAATTACCCGTAAAGACTCTATTAATTTAGCCTTAGGTTTCAAATTAAAAAGCGTATTAAAAGATGGGTTTAGTGACGAAGATATACAAGTAGACGTTGAAAAAACAGTTGTATATATTTCTATAGCTGACAAATTATTATTTAAAAGTGGTAGTTCAACCATATCAAACAATGCAAAAAAAGTATTAGGTAAGGT
>JAMONB010000319.1 GCA_027066745.1 Flavobacteriaceae bacterium | reverse complement strand
AGGTTGGCATTTAGAATGTACCGTAATGAGTACAAAGTATTTAGGTGAACAATTTGATATTCATGGAGGAGGGATGGACTTAAAATTTCCTCATCACGAATGTGAAATTGCACAAGCACAGGCTTGTAACCATACTACACCAGTAAATTATTGGATGCATACCAATATGTTAAACCTTAACGGGAAAAAGATGTCTAAATCTACTGGAAATTCTATTTTACCTAGTGAAATTTATCAAGGAGATAATGATATCTTATCAAAAGCATTCAGTACTAGTGTTACACGTTTTTTTATTATGCAAGCTCATTATAGAAGTATTTTAGACCTGTCTAATGATGCACTTGAAGCTTCTGAAAAAGGCTATAACAGATTAATGAATGCTATACATCAACTGAATAATATAGAGCAGAGTAATATATCGAGCGTAGATATTGATAGCTGGAAACAAAGCTGTTACCGTGCTATGGATGACGATTTTAATACGCCTATTCTCATCGCACAACTTTTTGAAGGTGTAAAGTTTATCAATTTGCTGATTGATAAAAAAGAAACTTTAACTGCTACTGATATAGAAGTTCTTAAAACAACTATGAATACTTTTGTCTTTGATGTTTTAGGATTGGAAGATTTAAATTCAAAGGATAGTTCTGAAAAACTATCTGCCGTAATAAATATGCTAATCAGCATGCGTAATCAAGCAAGAGAAAATAAAAATTGGGCTTTGTCAGATAAAATTAGAGATGAATTATTAGCTAAAGGGATTCAGCTAAAAGATGGTGCTGAAGGAACTACTTTTACAATTTAAAAGGCCATTCTTATAAGCTTCGCTCTGTAACTAAAATTAAAGCATTGCTTTAATTTTAGTTAATCCAAAAGAAAGAAACTCAAGAGTTTGATGAAAATATAAATAATTGAAGTATTATTTTTCTTCCCTTTTGGGAAGAATTAAAGATGGGAAAAATATTAACATATCCATTCATTCTAATCGTTCGCTTCTATCAAGTGGCAATATCACCCTATACACCATCAAGTTGTAGGTATACGCCAACCTGTTCACATTATACAGTTGAAGCATTACAAAAACATGGACTTTTTAAAGGAGGATGGTTGGCCGTAAAAAGAATTTTTAGTTGTCATCCTTGGGGAGGTAAAGGACACGACCCTGTCCCAGAAAAGGACGACAACTAGCCAACACGCCAGCTCACTTGTTCACTGAAAATGTACACTGTACATTTTCTTAACGTTCCAATGCCTTGGGGAGGTAAAGGGCACGACCCTGTCCCAGAAAGGATGATTAATTTAATGTCAGTTAGCAGTATTCAGTCAGTTATTCACTTTATATTTTAATCTCATACTTTATCAATTTACAATCTTTACACCCTTTGTAGTTAATTACAAGTGTCAAAGAGTAAAAACTAAAAACCTTTAAAATAATCGACAATAAAACATATATTTACACTCTAAATTATACATATGCTTTTTTTCTTATCAATTGATTGGAATTTTAATCCAGATTTCTTTACAGTAGGCTCATTTCCTATTAAATATTACAGCTTGATGTATGTATTATCTTTTGTTTTGGGTTTACAAATTATGAAAATGATTTTCAAAAAAGATAATATTTCTATTGAGAAATTAGATTCACTTTTTATGTATACTGTAATAGCAATGTT
>JAMONB010000318.1 GCA_027066745.1 Flavobacteriaceae bacterium | reverse complement strand
TTACTATTTTATTTTTTACAGCCCAAGAACTTGCATTTGCAATTGTAATTAACGTATTGCCATGTTCTATCCATTTTTTTAATTTGTCTTTATCTTTTTTGTCTAGACCTTTATATTCTCCTGAAACTAAAACTATCACATTATACTTATTCAAATTTACACTTTTAAATAACCTCTCTGGCACTTTACTTATTGGCATCTGCATACGTTGTTCAAACAAATACCAAACCTCTCCTGCTTCATATGATGACACACCTCCTTCTACGATCATCATTGCTCTTGGTTTTTTTAAAACTTCAAAACTATGGCTACCCAAACCATTACCTTTAAGTGTAAATCCTGTAGTTACAGAATAGCCTTGCACTTTATATTTTTTACAATTTAAACGTACAGTTTTATACAGAGAATTTTTAGATAGGCTCTGAATACTTACAGGTATTAATAAAGCACCTCTACTAAAATTAACCTCTTTTCCATTTGCTGTAATAGTAAACGGTTTTGTTGATGTTTTAACTAATACCCTCTTCTGTTGTAAACTATTTAAAACAGCAGGAGCATAATAATCATCCCAAGGAATTATATATGCATAATCACTAATTTTAAATTCATCAATTTCAACAATATTCTTATCTTCTGTAATCATATTCGTGTAATTTGGAATTTTGGTCAATGCCTTATACTTCATGTTATAAAAATTAACTAATGACCAAGAAGAAGCATCGTAAAAAACACTATCACGATATTTATTATATGTTTCAAATAGAGATTGAACTAAATAATGTTGCTTTTGCTTAGTGGGCACTACATAACTATTACTAGCTTTAAAGTTTTTATTTCCAATTATTAAATTTTTATCTAAATCATAAACTTTAATTTTGTGTTTTAACAATAAATCTAAAAAAGCTTTTGTTCTGTTCTTATCAAAATCATCTCCGAAAACATATCCTTTTACCTTACTTTTAGCTGCTTTATCAATAGATTTTTTAAAGAACGTATTTTGATAATTGTACAATAAATCTTTATGTGATATTGAAGCTTTTATGGTGGCAAAACTAGATACAAATTGATTTCTAATGGTAAACTGAAAAGAAATAGTACCCGTTGGTGTTGTTTGCAAATGACCTCTTGAACTTGCTTGCTCAAATAATAATGCTAATGAACCTTGTAAATCCATATAAGTTGAGCCATAACCAGGATAGGTTGAATCATATCGTTCAGCAGTAAAATACAAAGAACCTATTTTATCTAAATCTTCTGAAAACTGTTTTGCAAATGCATTGTTTAAAGTGGTGTAATTTTCCACAGGAGTTATCGGGTTTAAAGAAGCTGACATATTCTTAGGTTCAAAAAAGTAGGTGCTGTTTGTTCCCATTTCATGAAAATCTGTAACAACATTAGGATACCATTCGTGATACCATTTCAGCCTAGCATTACTCTCTGGCATAACGCCTAAAAGTAAATCTCTATTCAAATCAAACCAATAGTGATTTGTTCTACCTCTTGGCCAACCTTCATTGTGCTCTATATCATCTCTATCGGCTACCAATGGATTTCCTCTAAAATTATTAACCCAATTGGTGTGCCTATCTCTACCATCAGGATTTATTGCTGGGTCTAAAAAGAAAATTGCTTCATTTAAATATCCTTTAACTTTTTTGTTTTCTGAAGCAACCAGCGTATAAGCAGTTAGCATTGCAGCTTCTGTACTTGAAGGTTCGTTACCATGAACTCCATATCCTAAATTAACAAATATTGGTAAATCAGTAAAGTCAGTAATATTGATATTCTCATCAACTACTTTCAAATGTTTATCTTTAATCGAAGCCATGTTTTGATGGTTTTGTGACGAAGTTATAGTTAACATCACTAATTTTCTATTTTCATTCGTAAATCCATAGACTGATATACTTGCCTTTTCGGATAATTCAGCCAATTTATACAGATAAGAAACTACTAAATCATGTCTGGTATGATACTCTCCTATAGAATAACCCAAGAATTCTTCAGGACTCGGAATTTCTTTATTAAAAGGCTGATACTCTTCATAATAATAATTTTGAGAAAAAATATTTAATGTTGATATCAATAGTACAAATGCAATTATTTTATTCATGACTTATAAATTAGAAAGTAAATATCTAAATTTAAATTTAGAACTTGGCTTTTTTTAATATTAAAATCTAATTTTGTTTCTTTAAATCACCTTATATGAAAATTCTACTATTAGACAGTAATCATCCTATTTTAAAAAGTGGATTAGAAAATTTAGGTTTTCAATGCGATGAAGATTTTACATCATCAAAAGAAAAGATTGAAGATAAAATTAAAAACTATGACGGTATTGTTATTAGAAGTCGATTTGCAATTGATAGCTGTTTTATAGACAACGCATCTAACTTGAAATTTATCGCTCGTGTAGGAGCAGGTTTGGAAAATATTGATACCGAATATGCTTCTAAAAAAGGCATCAGGTTAATAGCTGCACCAGAAGGTAATAGAAATGCTGTTGGCGAACATAGCTTAGCAATGTTACTTTCTCTTTTCAATAAGCTTAACAAGGCAGATAGAGAAGTTCGCCAAGGTAAATGGCTACGTGAAGGCAATAGAGGTATAGAATTGGATGGGAAAACTGTAGGGATTATCGGTTATGGAAACATGGGAAAAGCTTTTGCTAAAAAATTAAAAGGCTTTGATGTTGAAGTGTTTTGTTATGATATTAAGCCTAATATTGGTGATAATAACGCAATACAGATACCTATAGAAGAACTGCGAAAGAAGGTTGATGTATTGAGTTTACATACACCAGAGACCTCGTTAACAATCAATATGATTGACACAGAATTTATCAGAGCATTTACAAAACCCTTTTGGCTTATAAATACAGGAAGAGGAAAAAGTATTGTAACCAAAAATCTAGTTAAGGCATTACAATCTGGTAAAATTTTAGGTGCTGGTTTAGATGTATTAGAATATGAAAAATCATCATTTGAAAATTTATTTTTAGATGATACGCTACCTGAAGCATTTCAATATTTAATAAATGCTGATAATGTTATATTATCTCCACATGTAGCAGGATGGACGATAGAAAGTAAGGGGAAATTAGCTCAAACTATTGTAGATAAAATTAAAACAGTCTATACTTGAAGCAAAGCCTAGGAGTATTCTTTTTCGATTAAACGATATTTTTTTAATTAATTTAGAGTTCTACTTAAGCAGAAGCTTTAGATGCCATTTTTAACAAATCTAAATTTAACATTAACCTAACTACATCATAAACTTCAGGAAGTTTTTGATTAAATTCATGTGGTGTTTCAAAGAAGTGTTCAACTAAAACTGATAAAAATTCATATTTATTCTTAAAACCATAAGTTCTTAAATAACCTGAATCAATAATTTTTCGTTGTAATTTTACATCTTTCATTTTCTCTAAAAGAATATTAAAATGTTCTAAAAACAACATCGCAGTAAAACTATTTTCTCTTAAAAAACTAAAGTGCATTGCGTGTGTCAACTCATGCAAGCCTAAATTTAAATTATTATCTTCAATCTCAACACCTTCTAAAAAGTTATCCCAAGAAAAAACTATTGTCCTAAATCTTGGATTTGTTTCACCAAAATGACGTCTTTTAGTAATCTTAGACCAATAATCTTTTGGATAAATAACAATATTATCAAATTGAGAGAATTGGTATCGTCTCATTCCAAATGTTAGCATAACGGCAGTCGATGCAATTAGTATTTCCATTTTCTTAGTCACAACCAACCCCCTTCTACCAAAAAAATTATGTGATTTAATAAATTTCAGAACTCTATGCTCAAAATAACGCTTATCTATTATTGACAAGTTATTATAAAAGGAAAAATTATTACTAATAATATTCCTTTGAGACCCATACATAAAATTAGGAAACATTACATAACGAGTCAAGTTTTTTGACCCAAACACTAAGCTTACAAGTTCAATCAAAATAGGATATTTTTAAATAGCAATTTTCTTAACTATTGACAAAAGCATCAATAAAGTAAGTATGTTTTTTCTTTTCATGGCTATAATACAACTAATTTTGATGATAATTCATTTTTTTAACAATTATTTACATCAAATCAATACAAGTCTACCAAATAATTCAACAAATCTGTCGTGGTTATAATACCTACCAATCTTTCATTATTAACTACTGGAAGTGCATGAAATTCTTTCGTTGCCAATAAAGAAGCAACATCTTTAATAATACTATCAGAAGAAACATTTACAGGACTATTAGCCATTACTTGACTAATACTAAACATATTATAAATTGTGGTATCTACAGACTCGTTATCACTATATGAATCTACAAAACTTATACGTAATAAATCAGTTAAACTTAACATTCCAATAATTTTCTCATTTTCAACTACTGGAATATGTCTAATATGGTGCTTTTTAAATAAATTTTTAGCATCAAATAAACTATCATTCAATGTTAATGTAATAACATCTTTGGTCATAATTTTAGATATTGGCTCTCTTTTTTTCATGATTATAAATTGAAATTATTAATAGTTAAATTTCAAAAAAAAAAAGCACTTTAAAAATGATAAAAATCAGGAATATAGTTCCTTATTGATTATACTAATTCACAAAGCCTTTTCTGCAATAATATCTCTTTGTGACAAAACACTAATGTCTTTTTATGATTGTTTAGGAATAATCCAGATTTTACAAAAAGGAAAAGCCATCGGTATAATCGGTATGTACTCCAATAATATTGGTATGTCATGGTAAAAAAACGAATAAAGGTTCTCTTTAAAAAAGTGTCAAAAAATAAGGTTTAACTGTATCTGCTAAATTTTCATTCTTGGTCAATAAATAAGAATCATTTTTTACTTTCAACACAAAGTTAAAACATATTGGTTGCCAATGAATAATTCAGTTATTCTAATAACCTAAGTGCACCCCTGAAAACAGGGATTTAATTATTACTGTTTTAGGTCTTTTAGACAATCAGGTTATATTTCACCTTTGTACAATAAAAATCAATAAAATGAGACAACACATACTACTTAAGCAAAAACCTGTAGATCATTTATTACAATTATTAAATCCTAATGAGCTACAAAGCGTTTTAGATAGAGTTATTTTTAAAATAGCAAATCAAACTGAATATCAATATTTATTAGATGTTCTTAAAAAAAGTATTGAAAAAAAAGAGCCTAAAATTGTACTTAAAACTACTAGAAAACATTACATCCTACATACCAAAGATATTATTCACTTAGAAGCTGATGGAGCATATACTAGTTTTTATACTACAGCTCAAAAAATAGTAGTTTCTAAAAACTTAAAACATTATCAAAATATTTTAGGCACATCATTTATTCGTTGTCATCAATCACATTTAATCAATAGTAAGCATGTTTTAGGGATTAATAAAAAAGGAGCATTACGACTTACAAATGACGAGTTGATACCCGTTTCTGTTAGAAATAAAACTAAAATCATCAAATTAATAAATGGATTTAACACTTTAGAGAAAGCATCTTAATTAAGGGTAAAAAATATAATAAAAATTATCTCGTTATTATTGACGGTAGCGAATATAAAATAAGTCTTAGCACTTATAAAACAGATTTAAAATTTAATATAACTTTTAGTACTTTCAACATATGGCAAATCCTTTTAAAAAAATAACAAACAATGCAATAGATAGCAAAAAAGATTGGGGAGGTAACAAAACATCAGAAACTAAAACAAGAAAGTGTGAAGGTTGTGGTGCAGCAAGACCTAAAGATACCAATTTAACCACTTGCGATTATTGTGGCTTTAAATTTATGACTATAACTAACGAAATTAAAACCGACAACTAATGTTTGGATTTGGAAATAAAGAAAAAAAAGATAAAACTAAAAACCCAGAATATATCGCTCTAGTAGAAAAATGGGATGCTTTTTTGGAAAAAATTGAAACTCGATTTAAAGAATCATTAGCTCCTGCCGAGGAAGCTGTATTAGATCAGTTAGAAGATGGCAACTACGACATGATTTCAAATATGACAGCATGGAGCGGAATAAAGTCTCAACTACTTCAATTAAGTGATAAGATTGAGACCACTTTTGATGATAAAGTAGGCCCTAAAATGCTAGAATATATAGAGCGTTATGACCTTATAGATCAAGATCAAAAAGGAGTTGTACTTGGAGAGTCTTTTAGACCTAGGATTGAACGTTTTGAAATTATCTTAGAAGGTAAAGTGGCTCAAAGATTTTTCGATCATGCCATTCAGTTTTTAAATGAAGATTTTCATTGTACGCAATGTAATGGGAAGCTAGAAGTGAAAAAAGATGTTTTCAGATCACATTATGTAGGTTGTGATTATTGCAATACAACAAACACCTTTACACCCAATAATAAAATTACTGAAATACGCTGGGTTGTAGATAATATTGCCAAACACAAAGCTTTAAAAGAATGGGATGAGAAAGAGTTGGCTAGAAAGTCTTGTAAATCAATAAGATCATTAAGAGATGGTGATGATAAAACAGAATTAGTCAATGCCTATAACAACTGGGAAACTAAAGAAAAAGCTTTTTGGACAAAATATTTTACAGAAAGAGCTACTTATGTGTCTGAATATAAAGATACGATAGCTCACGATGTAGAAGTAAAAATGGAATGGGCTTTTTACGACGATAAAAAAAGAAGTGATTTATATAATTAATAACAAAAAAACAATTAAAGAATATGGAAATTAATGGAACAACCTTTGAAGATTACGCATTGGCTTCTGCAAATGCAGCAGCAGGAATGTCTAAAGATGAAATAGCTAAAGTTTTTGGTATGGAATTACCCGTTTGGGAAGCTACCGAGCAGCAATGGATTGGTAAAATGAGTGAATTAACACCAGGTGGTCCAGAAATGCAATTTTTTGGTGAGGCCTTTATGAAACCCAAACAAGGCAAATTTGCCAATGTAGAAGGGGCAGCAGATAGTTCAGATAAAACATTGGAAAAATATCCAAAATGGAGTCATCATATTAAAATGCAACAACATTATGCCATTGCAGATGAAGTTGGGATTCAAATTGATATTCAAAAAGAATATGGAATTTCTATGACCGAATATGCACAGTTAGGTATGCATTGGGGCGGGATTTTTAGAGAAGCTATGATGGGAGGTGATAATGAAAAAATGCAAAAACTTTCCAAAAAACAAGATAAATTAATGAAAAAATGGGGAGACCATTTTAAAGAAATGTATAAAGATCAAAATTCTGGTATTGGAGATGATATCGATTTTTAGAACCCACATATAGCCTTAAGGCATTTAACAATAAGGCTGAATTCACTATTCAGCCTTATTGTTTTAATACAAAATACAAGCAAATGAAACCAACCAAAACACTATTTATATTTTTCTTTGCAAGTTTTACGCTCTTTAGTCAAAAAACACTAACACTTGAACCTATAACTGGCAAAATCTATCATTTTCAATTTAGCCAAGAAAGACAAGAGTTATGGGCGACTTGTGATTCATTAATGTTTTCAAAAGCTTTCAAAGAAAAATTAACGCAGCAAGAGTTTTCTGCGTTAATGGACAAATGTGGAGAAATTGGTTATAGTGAAGCTTGTGATAATATGTGGAGTGTTATTTGTGGCAATGACTGGACTGATGAAGGGTACCCATACAATCAAATTGATTTGACAAAAGCCTATAATTATACAGCATATATTAAGCAGCATCCAGATTATAGATTTACAACCGCATCGTCTGCTTTAAAAGCAACATCTAAAAACACTTACGACGACAGAAACATTAGTGATTTAAGCTATCAGACAGCTTGGGTTGAAGGTGTAGAAGGCTATGGAATTGGAGAATTTGTTGCATTTCATTTTCAACCTGGGCATCCTCGTATTACAACCGTAATTATAGCAAATGGCTATATAAAAGACAAAAATACATGGAAAAATAATTCAAGAGTAAAACAGCTAAAAATGTATGTAAATAACAAGCCTTTTGCAATACTAAACTTAAAAGATGTGTATGCAGAACAAATATTTAAGATACCCATCATTGGTTATAATATAACATACTTCACTAACAAAGATGGCACAACTGGGTGGAAATATAAAGACGAAAATGGCAGAAATGTCAAGTCTTATCATGAAAATAGCGAATTACAACCAGATAGTATCAAATTTGAAATTCTAAGCGTTTATAAAGGTGATAAATATAAAGACACAGCCATTACAGAAATTTATTTTGACGGATTGGATGTGTATTAAGAAAACAAGCAAGATGAAAATAATT
>JAMONB010000317.1 GCA_027066745.1 Flavobacteriaceae bacterium | reverse complement strand
TAGATGTTTCTTATATACATTTGCCATCAAGAGAATCACCTTTCTCCCCCTAAATAAAAAGTCCTGAAAATATCTTTTCAGGACTTTTTAATTTATCCCTACAAAGAGAGAATTCTGAATTAACTAATGTTTGCCCAAATTGCATTGTTTTTATTCAGTGCCATATATGCTTTTTTTATGTTTTCATGCTCTACCATTTTTAAATTAGGATCTCTTTTTAATACTTGAATAGCCATATTTCTTGCTTGTTTTAAAATATGTGCATCTTTAATGATATCTGCTATCTTTAAATTCAAAATACCACTTTGTTGAGTTCCCATCAAATCTCCGGGGCCTCTAAGTTTTAAATCGACCTCTGCAATTTCAAATCCATCATTGGTCTCAACCATCGTTTTTAATCTAGTTTTAGCATCACTAGTCAATTTAAAACTGGTCATTAAAATACAATAACTCTGCTCTGCTCCTCGCCCAACTCTACCTCTAAGTTGATGCAATTGTGACAGTCCGAATCTTTCAGCACTTTCTATAATCATAACACTGGCATTCGGAATATTTACACCGACCTCAATCACCGTTGTGGCTACCATAATTTGTGTTTCTCCTTTTAAAAACCGATCCATTTCAAAATCTTTATCGGCTGCTTTCATTTGACCATGAACAATACTAATTTGGTACTTTGGTATAGGAAACTCTCTTATAATACTTTCATAACCATCCATTAAATCTTTAAAATCAAGCTTTTGAGATTCTTGTATTAAAGGATATACTACATAAACCTGTCTGCCTTTAGCTATTTCTTCTTTCATAAATTTAAAAACACTTAGCCTATTACTATCATATCTATGAGCTGTCATTATTTGTTTTCTACCTGGAGGTAATTCATCAATAATAGAAATATCTAAATCTCCATACACACTCATTGCTAAAGTTCTAGGTATTGGCGTAGCTGTCATTACTAGAATGTGGGGTGGCAAGAGGTTTTTCATCCACATTTTTGATCGCTGTGCAACACCAAACCGATGTTGCTCATCAATAATGGCCAAACCTAAGTTTTTAAATTGCACCTTATCTTCTAACAGTGCATGTGTACCTATTAAAATATCTAATGAACCATCTTCTAAGGCTTCATGAATAATTTTTCGTTCTTTAGTTTTTGTAGCTCCAGTTAATAGTTTAATACTAATATTTAAATCTTTTAACAAATCTACAATGGCATTGTAATGCTGGTTTGCTAAAATTGCTGTAGGTGCAATTAAAGCCGTTTGAAATCCATTATCAATAGCAATCAACAAACTTAGTAAGGCGACTATGGTTTTTCCTGAACCCACATCACCTTGTAATAGCCTGTTCATTTGAGCTCCTGTAATCATATCTTTTCTAATCTCTTTTACCACTCTTTTTTGAGCATTAGTCAACTCAAACGGCAAAAAGTTTGTATAGAAGTTATTAAAATTATCACCCACAGTATCAAAAACATAGCCTTTAATTTTTGTCTTATGGATTAAGTTTTTTCGAATCAATTGCAATTGAATAAAGAACAATTCTTCAAATTTTAAACGTTGTAATGCTTTAGTTAAAAGGTCTTGATTTTTTGGAAAATGAATATTAAATAAGGCTTCATCTTTTGAAATAAACTGCAAATCATTTATAATATTATCCGATAAAGTTTCTTGAA
>JAMONB010000316.1 GCA_027066745.1 Flavobacteriaceae bacterium | reverse complement strand
AGTTGGCGGTAAAGACGATACTGCCCAAGCTAAAATGGAAATTTTAAGAAAACATGGTATTCACGTGGTAGAATCACCCGCAGAAATCGGTAAAAAAGTAGCGGAAGTTTTAGGATAAAATTATTAACCATTATCATAATTAAAAAGAAGCTAATCTAAAGATTAGCTTCTTTTTAATTATGATGACAATTCTTTAAAATTCTTACATAAAAATAGCTTTTTTTAAATATTTTTTATAAAATTATTAAAAAATATACTATTATTGCATTAAACAATTTAAAATAAAATTATGAAAATTTCATTTTTAAGCTTACTATTACTTTTATCAATTGGTGTTCAAGGACAGGTATTAACCATTCCGGACGCTAATTTTAAGAATGCCCTACTCCACACCAATTGTGTTGACACCAATAATGATGGATTTGGAGAATTTGATGCTGACACTAACAATGACGGTGAAATTGATACCAATGAAGCCTTGGCTGTAACCGGCCTAATACTTTTCAATCAAAATATTACTTCTTTAGAAGGCATTGAACATTTTACAAATCTGGAAATACTATTATGTAATACAAATAATCTCAATAGTTTAAATTTAGGTCAAAATACTTCTTTAATTCATCTAAACTGTGGTGGAAACAACCTTACCAATTTGGATATTTCTGCAAATTCATTACTTACAACTCTAAAATGTTTTGGAAATAATTTAACAACATTAAATACCTCAAACAATCCTAATCTTACTTATCTAAATTGTTCATCTAATCAATTAAACAATATTGAAATTAGTCAAAATAGCAACTTGGATTGGCTAATTTGTTCAAGTAATCCACTAACAAATATTGATGTTTCACAAAACACCTACCTAACAAATATATATTGTAGAGATACACAAATTGGTAGTATTGATGTATCACAAAACAGCCTTTTAACAGGCATTTGGTGTAGTGACAATCCAAATTTAACATCCCTTAATTTAGCTAACGGGAACAATGCAAACTTGAATCGTATGTTTGCACAAAATAATCCAAATTTAAGTTGTATTCAAGTAGATGATTTATCAGTAATCAGAAATTATTGCAATTATGATAATGAGGATTTTAATGGATGGTGTAAAGATAGTTCTACTTCATATAGCACTTCATGTGCTAACTCAATTTCTAATGAGTCATCTAATAATATTATTATATTTCCCAGTCCTGCACATACAACTTTACAAATTAAATATGACAATTCTATTCAGAAAATACAGATATACAATACACAAGGAATTTTAATATTTCATGGTATCTACCAAAATAATATAGACGTTAGTAAACTTGCTTCCGGAATCTATTTTATAAAAATTAAAACAAAATCCGGTGTCATTACCAAGAAAATTGTTAAAAGTTAATATAAAAAATTTCAACTTTAGGGCTATTTATTTGGTTTAACTCCTTAACAACTTATTATGCGTCTTATGTTTTTTCATTGTTCATAATGCTAACTCTACCCAAAGTTTCAAGACAACGGCATTTTATATCTGGTTAAATGAAAAAAATCTAAAATTTTGGAGTAAAATATAAACCAAATTGGTATTATAAAAAATACGTATTTTTGTAAAAATAACCCGAATGATTGACGTTGAGCTGATAAAATATCTCATAGGCTTTTTTGTTGTAGCAATTGCAGCATTTGAA
>JAMONB010000315.1 GCA_027066745.1 Flavobacteriaceae bacterium | reverse complement strand
AATAATACTGCTGCAACCGTAGAATCAACACCTCCAGACAAACCTAAGACTACTTTGTCATCTCCTAACTGTTGTTTCAACTTTTGTACCGTCGATTCTACAAATGAATCTGGTGTCCAGCTTTGTTCTACTTTAGCAATGTTTACTAAGAAATTTTCTAACAATTGTTTACCATCTGTGGTATGATAAACTTCAGGATGAAACTGAATAGCAAAAGTGTCTTCTCCTTCAATTTTAAATGCGGCATTTACAACATCTTCTGTACTAGCAATACTTCTATAATGATTTGGCAATTCTAAAATTGTATCTGAGTGGCTCATCCAGACTTGACTTCCTTCATGAATATTATCAAACAAACCTCTATGATTATTTATATGAGAAAGTTTTGCTCGTCCATATTCCCTAGTACTAGAAGCACCTACTTTACCACCAAAAAAATGGACTAAATATTGAGCTCCATAACAAACACCTAACAATGGCTTTAACCCTTTAATCTCTGATAAATCGGGCTGCGGAGCATCCTCTGCATTAACAGAACATGGACTGCCAGATAAAATTACTGCCTTAAAGTCATCAGGGTTAAATTTAGTACTATTGTAGGGGTGAATTTCACAGTAGATATTAAGTTCTCGAATACGTCTTGCTATTAATTGTGTAAACTGTGAACCAAAATCTAGAATAAGTACCTTTTCTTGCATCCGCAAAAATAAAATTAAATTCTTAGAATTTATAGACCTTTTATTAAATGTTTACAAATTATTTAACAAACTAACAATTTATAATTTTTCTAGCTAGTTATTTTACTAAATAATGGAGAAAACACGCCATTTATTAGTAAAATATTGTAAATCATTAATTTGTTTTATTTTACATCAAAAGAAAGGTTATATTTGCAATCAATAAAGCAAATTGCTAGCTTTTTCACTATCAACTATACCCTATCAACTATATTAATCTGAGTATTTTTTACTCATAAATTGCTATGCTAATGATTACCAAATTAGAAAAACAGGTTGTAGATTCTACAGAGCTTATTGACAAAATGATTTCTACCTTTTTCGTTAATAAATTAGGTGAAAAAGAAATAAAAATAATCAACTCTCTTGTTGATTTAGGCAAATTCAATTTTAATCATAAAGTGAATTTATTTTGCGACTTAGTACATATGTCTTCAATTAATGCCGCCAAATTTAAAGTGTACACAAAGATAAATAATGAAGTCGTTCTTAATGACAATTTATTAAATCCTAATTATTTAAAAAGTTTGAACAACTATTTTCCCTTTTTAGTAAACACCTATTTATCGACTGAAGATATCTTATCATTACAACAAAAATTAACCTTTGCAATCAATTTACTCATTGATGATGTTGTAAAACTCACTAAAATACATACAGAGAAATCTGAAATTTATTATCAAAAAAAAGTAGAAAACATCTTTTCAATTTAAAACCTAAACTGATTTTAAGGTGAATCTGGTATATCTTTGATAAAAAATAATGAAACAAGAAGTTAGAAAAGCTGTAATGGCTGTAATTGTCAAACATGGTAAAGTATTAATAACCTGAGTTCGGCTTAAGCTTTGATCTGCAGACTGTAAAGAAAAGGTGAGATTTGAAATGGAAAATTTGAATGAATATCTTGATATTTCAAAAAATTTACATGAAAATATTACCTTTTC
>JAMONB010000314.1 GCA_027066745.1 Flavobacteriaceae bacterium | reverse complement strand
GCATAAAACAGTTTCTTTTTCACAATATTATTGTTAAAATAGTGTGTCGTAACTATGGCTATGCTAAAATATTTTGTCTCAATCTTGCAAAAAATAATAGCTATTTTATTTTATGATATCAAATATTTAAATTGGTGTTAGATGTTAAAGTTTGTTAATTGTTAATTAGTTTTTTATTTAATAGATACTATAGAATAGTTGTAGGAGTTTATAATAATAGGTTGTTATATAATAAAGTCATTAAACTAAAAAACAATGTTATGGTTAAAGTTGTAGAAAACAAATCAAAGAGAGATAATACTAGTACTAAAATAGTGAAGCAAGTTAAAATATGGCCTCTAGCTTTTCAACAAGTAGTACAAGATCAAAAAACATTTCCTAAATCTTGGTCTGCATTTCCAGTAAGAGGTAGGTTTAGTTAAGAAATAAAATAAAAATAAAAAAAACGAGATTAAATTTAATTTAATCTCGTTTTTTTTATTTTTTCATTTCGGTATAATACTTATAAAATAATGGAATGGTTTCAATACCTTTTAAATAGTTAAAAACACCAAAATGTTCATTAGGCGAATGGATGGCATCACTATCTAAGCCAAATCCCATAAGAATGGTTTTACTCTTCAATTCTTTTTCAAAAAGAGCAACTATAGGTATACTTCCTCCACTACGTTGCGGAATTGCCTCTACTCCAAAAGTTTTTGTATAAGCTTTGTTAGCTGCCTTGTATCCAATATTATCAATAGGTGTTACATAACCCTGTCCGCCATGATGAGGTTTAACTTTTACAGTCACTCCTTTTGGTGCAATACTTTCAAAGTGTGTTTTAAAAAGCTCAGTAATTTCTATCCAATCTTGATTAGGAACTAATCGCATTGATATTTTAGCAAACGCCTGACTAGCAATTACAGTTTTAGCACCTTCACCAATATAGCCTCCCCAAATTCCATTGACATCTAAAGTGGGTCTAATTGAGTTCCTTTCATTTGTTGTGTATCCTTTTTCGCCATAAACGGCATCAATGTCTATTGCCTTTTTATAATGGTCTAATGAAAAGGGAGCTTTTGCCATTTCAGCTCGCTCCTCGGCGGATAACTCTTCAACTTTATCATAAAATCCAGGTATCGTAATGTGATTGTTTTCATCATGTAATGAGGCAATCATTTTGGTCAAAATATTTATAGGGTTTGCAACTGCACCACCATAAAGACCAGAATGTAAATCTCTATTTGGTCCTGTAACTTCTACTTCAACATAACTTAAACCACGTAACCCAGTTGTGATAGAGGGTTGTGTATTACTAATCATTCCCGTATCAGAAATCAGGATAATGTCATTCGCTAATTTTTCTTGATTTCTCTTTACAAACCAAGACAAACTTTCTGAACCGACTTCTTCTTCACCTTCAATCATAAACTTAACATTACATGGTAGGTTTTCATTTGCGGTCATGTATTCTAAAGCTTTTACATGCATATATAGTTGACCTTTATCATCACAAGCACCTCTAGCAAAAATTGCACCTTCTGGATGAATTTCTGTTTTTTTAATAATAGGTTCAAACGGAGGAGAGTCCCACAGATCTATAGGGTCAGCAGGTTGCACATCATAATGACCATAGACCAATACAGTAGGTAGTTTCGGGTCAATTATTTTTTCTCCGTAGACTATAGGATAACCAGGAGTTTCACATATTTCTACATGATCGCATCCAGCTTTTTTTAAGGCAGATTTTATCGTTTTTGAAGTTTTAATCACATCTTTTTCAAATGCAGAGTCTGCACTAATAGAAGGAATTTTTAACAATTCTATCAGTTCATTTATAAATCGTTCTTTGTGTTGATTGATATAAGCTTTAATGTTATCCATAGGAAGAAATTTTTATATGTCAAAAGTAATAAAAATAAAGCTGAACTGTTTGCTATTTAACAAGATTGAGTATATTTGCATCCCAATTAATATGCAGGCGTGGTGGAATTGGTAGACACGCTAGACTTAGGATCTAGTGCCGCAAGGTGTGAGAGTTCGAGTCTCTCCGCCTGTACTTAGTAAAAAAAGCTTCTCTTCATTGAGAGGCTTTTTTTGTTTGGTAAGAAGTTGAGTTTTATTTTAGGGAGAGTTGAGGATTTATGAAAGGTACTTTTTTTCAAGCGAAGTTGGAATATAAAAGAGTTTTTTTTGATTTTAGTATACTAAAAGTAGGAATTTTTAGTTTTTAATTGTTCAATAGATACATAACTAAACTTTACAAAAAGCATGAAACGAATATTTAAAAAGACTTACCTGTTACTTATTAATTATCTATTACTATCACCTTTACTTATGCTGTTATTATTTACAAACCAAAATAAAGAGTTGACTAAATTATTATCAGTATTAAAAATGAGTTCTAGAACAGAATTGTAAATTTTAAAAACTCCAGTTTTTATAATTTGAACTTGCTTCTAATTTATTTTCTAATTGGTCAGGTAAGGCAGGAAAAAAATCAATTCCCGTTAATTTTTCAACTTTATCAATTGAAACTGTGAATTTATATAGTGCTTGTTTAGATTCTTTATGAGGCACTAAAAATGCAATGGCTTTAATTTCAGGTTTAGAATAATCTAATAATATTTTATAAAAGTAGTTAGGTACAGCAACTTTTTCTTTTCCAATAGTAGGTAGCTTGTCATTTAAAATACCACCCGTAATTACATAGATTTGTTTGTCTTTAGCGGCCCAGTATCTTGTTTTTTGCTCTAACCTATTCCATACACCACCATTGAAATTGGCTTTTTGTGGACTAATATTTGAAGTTAAGAAAGTTTCATCGAATGCTTTTTTAGAAAATTTACGATCTCCAGCAGGGCATAAATGACCTTTGGTATAGCCTGACTTTTTGTAATTTTTATAATCGGCTGATTTGGTCTTTATTTTTTTATCTCTAATAAAATATGGACGCTTTCTTTGAGTGCGTGTTAGGTGTTCTTTTTTTAATTCGTAGGCAACCCATTCTGCTTGTTCGTGTTTTTCACTATATGAAAGTGTGTAGTATTCATGTGAAATTATCTGATGGGTTGTTGAACTGGGTAAATAATTAAAAGAAGATTGGTCAATTGTATATGTATCTTCTTCTGTGTTACTTTCTCCGCTTGACGGATTAAAAAGATAAATAATTACACTTATTAATAAAATTAGAGCAGGATATGCGAATGCTTTATTTTTCAAATCTTAAATTTTAATTTCAAACAAAGCTACATCATCTATTTTATAATGATCTGGTAACGATTTGGTATTCGCTAATTGAAAAAGACCTAAATAGTCAAAACCACATTTTTGATAGTAATCAATTAGTTTTTTATTTTCACCAACAGTATCTAATCTAACAAATTTTTTATTGTTTTTTGTGGCATAACCTATAGACCAGTCTACTATTTTTTTGACTAAATTTTGTCCTCTAAACTCAGGGTTTGTAGCTATTCTATGTAAATAAATTGAGGGGTCTTTATCTTTGTCTTCCCAAATTAACACATCATTAAATGTTGTTGCCCAAATACAAGCAATTTTGTTATCGATAATAAGTTTCCATTGATGGTTATTCTTTATTTCATCTTCAATTAAGTTGGTCTCAAATTCAGGCCAAACAACTTTATATCTCGGTTTTTGATAGTCACGAGCTATTTGATATAGGCGAAAAATTTCAGTTATATCATCAGAGGTGCTATTTTGTATTTTGAACATTAAGAATTTAATAAATTACCAATTCTTTTAAAAGCTTCTTTAAGATTTTCTGTTGATGCAGCATAAGATATTCTGATACAGTCAGGAGCCCCGAATGCATCTCCAGTAACTGTAGCAACATTGGCTTTTTCTAATAAAAGCATAGAGAGATCTGAAGCATTGTTTATCGTTGCACCTTTAATCGTTTTTCCGAAATAATAAGACACATCAGGAAAAACATAAAAAGCACCTTTAGGCACATTGGCTTTAAAACCTTCAATGTTTTTAATCATGTCAAGTACAAAGTCTCTTCTTTTATAAAACTCATCAACCATAAACTGAATTTTAGACACAGGAGCGTCAAGAGCAGTTATTGTTGCACGTTGAGCAATACAGTTTGCACCAGAGGTAATTTGTCCTTGCATTTTGGTACATGCTTTAGCAATCCATTCTGGAGCACCCATATAACCTATTCGCCATCCAGTCATGGCAAAAGCTTTTGCAACACCATTAACGGTAATGGTTCTGTCATACATATTTTCTATAGCAGCAAAGCTAAAAGTAGGCTCACCATAGTTGATATGTTCGTAAATTTCATCAGATAAGATGTAAATATTTGGATACGCTTCTAATACTTTAGCCAAAGCTCTATATTCACTTTCAGTATAAACTGTACCGCTTGGGTTGTTTGGTGAATTAAAAAATATCAATTTTGTTTTAGGTGTAATAGCCGCTTCTAATTGTGCTGGCGTAATTTTAAAATCCGTTTCAATAGTAGAAGGTATTTCTTTATAAGTGGCTTCAGCCAAAGTAGCAATAGCAGAATAACTCACCCAGTAAGGAGCTGGTAATAAGACTTCATCACCTGGGTTTAACAATACCATAGCAATATTAGCAATAGCCTGTTTTGCACCTGTAGAAACTACAATTTGATTGGGTGTATAATTCAACTGATTGTCTCTTTTAAATTTTCTGCAAATGGCTTCACGTAATTCTAAATATCCGTTAACGGGAGTGTACGAATTGTAATTGTCATCAATAGCTTGTTTTGCAGCATCTTTTATAAAATCAGGGGTATTGAAGTCTGGTTCACCTAAACTTAAACTTATGATGTCTTTACCTTCAGTTTTTAATTCACGAGCCTTAGCAGCCATAGCTAAAGTTGCAGAAATAGGTAGATTGTTGATTCTGTCAGAAAGATGTTGTTGCATGATGATTTACTTAAAATTATACAACAAAAGTAGAAATTTATAATCAATAAACAGCTAGTAAAAGTGGCTTTTGATTACATACTGTTATATTTCAAACCAATTGATAGAAAAAGTAAAATGCGTTTATGCTAAAGTAGGCTTTTGACCTAAAACATTCAATTGTCTGTAATGTTCTTTGAGAGCTTTCCACATAGTTTTATATTCATTATACGGTAAGTTAAATTCTTTAGCAGTTTCTTTAACTATTGTAGCTATTTTACTGTAATGAATATGACTGATGTTTGAAAATAAATGATGCTCTACCTGTCTGTTTAATCCACCTGTATAAAAACGTACCAACCAATTTTTAGGTGCAAAATTAGAAGTTGTATACAATTGATGTATTGCCCAAGTGTTTTTCATATTACCATCTTCATCTGGTAATGGCATTTCAGTATTTGGCATAACATGTGCCAATTGAAAAACAACACTCAAAATAATACCAGCGGTATAATGCATAATAAAGAAGCCTATAAGTACTTGCCACCAAGCAAATCCTATGATTAATGGTAGTGCAACCCAAACAGCATAATATATAATTTTACCTATGATTAATTTTGTCCATTGAGTAACAGGATTGGGGAATTTACCATACGATAATTTACGTTTTAAATATTGATAGCTCTGCTTAAAATCGGTAGTAATTGCCCAATTTACAGTAAGTAATCCGTATAAGAAAAAAGCATAGTATTTTTGATACTTATGAATTTTCAACCATTTGGAATGCTTTGAAAAACGAATAATTCTACCTGCATCAATATCTTCATCATGACCTTGAATATTTGTGTAAGTATGGTGTAAAACATTGTGCTGAACTTTCCAGTTATAATCATTTCCTGCAAGGATGTAAATACTACTTCCCATGAGTTTATTTACCCATTTTTTACTAGAAAAAGATTCATGGTTGGCATCGTGCATTACGTTCATGCCTACGCCAGCCATACCAATACCGATTACAACCATTAATAAGGCTTGAATCCATCCTGACAAATCTAGCGTAAGGATTAAAACCAACGGTGTAACAAATAAGGTAAACATAACAATTGCCTTAAGGTAGAGTTTCCAATTCCCAGTTTTTTTGATATTATTATCTTTAAAATAACTATTGATACGTTTGTTCAATGTTCTGAAAAACTTAGCAGAATCTATTCTTGAAAATTTTATAGTTGTGTCTGACATAATTCTATGTAGGTTGTTAATAGTCTATAACAAAATTACACAAAATTTTATGTTACACCGTCTTTATCACTCTAAATTGTCAATTATTTAACATTAAAAGGTATTTTTGTCTTTTGAATTATGAAACATATTAAAACTTATTTTAAGAATTTGTCAGAAGAACAAATTCAGCAGTTTGAGCAACTAGAAGATTTGTATAAAGATTGGAATGCTCAAATTAATGTAATTTCACGTAAAGATATAGATGAACTATACTTGCGTCATGTATTACATTCATTAGCTATTGCCAAAGTCGTGTCTTTTCAACCAAAATCTAAGGTGTTAGATGTGGGCACAGGCGGAGGTTTCCCTGGAATTCCGTTAGCTATTTTATTTCCTGAAACGCAATTTTATTTGGTAGATTCTATTGGTAAAAAAATAAAAGTGGTACAAGAAGTTGCCAATGCCTTAGAATTAAAAAATGTTAGAGCTGAACACCTTAGAGCTGAAAAAGTAAAAGGTGAATTCGATTTTATTGTAAGTCGTGCTGTGACCAATATGGATGATTTTGTAAAATGGACACGTAAAAAAGTGGCTAAAAAACAAAATCATGAATTGAAAAACGGCATTCTCTATTTAAAAGGAGGTGATTTAACTCAAGAGCTTGCTAATTTCCCTAAAGCAACCATTTATAAGTTATCAGACTATTTTACTGAAGATTTCTTTGAAACCAAAAAAGTGGTGCATTTACGGTTGAAATACAAGCCTTAAAAGTGACTTCATTTTAGTCAATTATTTTGAATTCAACCATTCATTAAATTTTAAAAGAGTATTTTGAGAAATAGAATGTCCAATATTCTCAATAATAAACTCAGTTTCTACCTTGTATTTTTCTAATAACTGTTTACTTTGTTTTGCATATTTGAAATTTAAAATAGTATCGTTTGTACTATGAACAAGAAAAACGTTCAACTCTTGTAATTTTTCATTTTTGCTAATGCTTCTTTTTGTTGCTTCTAAAACTCTTCCACTAAAGGTAGCAATGGCTTTTACTTTATCAGGTCTTGTTAACCCTACCGAAAAAGCCATAATTGCTCCTTGACTAAACCCCATTAAATAGACACTTTTTTCATCTGCATTGTATTTTTCTACAATTTGATTAATAAATTGTAAAATAATAACCCTGCTTTTTTCTGCTTGTTCATTATCTATTACAGGTTTGCCTGTTGAAAAATCTACTTTGTACCAACCATAACTATCTTGGCTGTATTGATATGGAGCTTGAGCAGAGATGACTAAATAATTATCAGGTATTTTATTGGCATAAGAAAACATACTACTTTCATTACTGCCAACTCCGTGTAGCATAATTAAAGCAGGTGGGTTTTCGGTTTTTATTTTCGGTTTTCTTATCAAATAGTTTAAAACTAATGTTTCTGATTTATTGAATTTGCATTTATTTTCTATAGATGGATTAATAAGTGTTGTTGTCATAATAGGTCGAGCTCAGGTTTATAGTTAAGATATTTTAAAACTTCGCATACTCAAACTGCCAAATTCATATGCTTCATATAGATGCGTTACTTTTTCTTCCTTTTCTAAAAGACCAAGTATGTATAGCATTGGCAAGTAATGTTCATTTGTTGGGATGCTTAATAGTGCTGATTTCCCCATGTTTTGATAATTAATTAAATCTGAAAATTGAAGATTATCTAATTTTTGTTTTACGTTTAAATCAAATTCTAAAACCCAATCATGTGGTTTTGCTTCTTGGCTACTCCAGTCTAATAGGTTGAGGTTGTGCACAATATTACCACTTCCAATAATCAAGACGCCTTTTTTACGTAGTGATTTTAATTGTTTAGCCAATTCATAATGATAATTTGGACTTTCAGAATAATCAATAGATAATTGAAAAACAGGAATATCAGCTTTTGGGTACAGGTATTTTAAAACTGTCCAAGCCCCATGATCTAATCCCATTTTATTATCCTCTTTTATGATGCTGTTAAGTTTAAGGGTTTCTTTTGCTAATTCAGGATGACCATTAGGTTCATATTTTATATCAAACAATCTGTTATCAAAACCACCAAAATCATAAATAGTATTAGGATATGGATTAACAGAAACATAAGTGCCTTTGGTTTCCCAATGTGCAGAGATAACCATTATGGCATTGGGTTTTTCAATTTCTTTACTTATTTCACCCAAACGTCTTGTGAAGTTATTATCTAAAATTGCATTTATGGGATGACCATGTGCCA
>JAMONB010000313.1 GCA_027066745.1 Flavobacteriaceae bacterium | reverse complement strand
TAGGCCTTCTTATATTAAAGCGGCAAAACCAAAAATTGCAATTCCGCTATATGAACAATTTATTTCACATTTAGAAAAAGAGTTTAATAAAAAAATTGGAACTGGTAGTTTTGGAGCGGATATGAAAGTTAAAATCTTGAATGATGGCCCGGTAACTATTCTTTTAGATTCTTTATTAAAAGAATAATTTAGATTATATTTACACTGCTAAACAACCCAAGGCAATGAAAATCAATCCCATAATATTGCTACTCTACCTATGTGTGCAATCCGTTTTTTCACAGAATTTTGATTTAAGTATCTTAACGGTTCCTGATAGCTTAAAGCAAGGTTCTAATGCTGTTGTAAGATTTTATAACACTTGTATTGAATTGGAATCTCATAAAAAAATGACCATAAAAATTGAGAAAGCAATTACTATTTTAAATGAAAAAGGAAATCACAATGCTGAACTAGTCTTTCATTATGATAAAGACAATCGTATTAAAAAATTGAAAATCCATATTTACGACCAATTAGGCATCAAAATAAAAGACATTAAAACAAAAAACATTAAAGATAATAGTGCTGCTGACGGATTTTCATTGTTTAATGACGGTAGATTAAAGTATTACAAACATATTCCTATTTCTTACCCATACACCATCACTTATGAATATGAAAAAGAATCTTCAAATACAGCATTTATCCCTAGCTGGTTTCCTATTGATTCACCGTATCAAAGTGTTGAACATAGCACGTATAACTTTACATTTTCAAATGATTTAACAATTCAAAAAAACGAAAATAATTTTGAGAACTATCCTATCAAAAAAAAATACTCTTCTTCAAGTTTATCATATCAACTTAACAGCACTAAAGCAATAAATTACGAAGAATCTAGCCCTTCTTTTAGAAGCCTTATTCCTTCTGTAAAACTAGCCTCTAATAAATTTTATTTAACAGGAGTTGAAGGTCAAGCAAGTAATTGGAAAGAATTTGGTAAATGGATGTACAGCAATCTTATTGCAAACAAATCTGATATACCAGAACAAACAAAACTTACCATAAAAAAATTAGTGAAAGGGCAAGATGATCCGATAAAAAAAGCTAAAATTATTTATGCTTTTGTACAAAATAAAACGCGTTATATCAGTATTCAAGTTGGCATTGGCGGATGGAGTCCTATGTTGGCTAGCGATGTTGACAAACTAAGTTATGGTGATTGTAAAGCACTAACCAATTATACAAAAGCATTAATGGATGTTGCAAATGTAGAGTCATATTATACTGCTGTATACGCTGGTGAAGAAAGAAGAAGTATGAAAAATGATGTGATATCAGTACAAGGAAATCATGTGTTTTTATATGTTCCCTCAAAAGAAAAAGATTACTGGCTAGAATGTACTAGCCAAAAAGTACCTTTTGGCTACCAAGGCACATTTACCGATGATAGAGATGTATTGATTATTAAACCAGAAGGGGGTGAAATAAAACACACTGGTATACATGGGCACTTTCAGAAGTAGACTACTTTCTTAAAAATTCATAAAAAAAAGCCTGATAATTTTTTTGATTATTAGGCTTTTTTTGTTTTCACCTTGTATTTGGGAGTATGATTATCAATTTAAGTGAAAACAAGAGGTAATTATCCTATTATAGAAGTTGTATAAAACTACCTTTTAAGCTACTTTTTCTAAAGTTTGTTATTG
>JAMONB010000312.1 GCA_027066745.1 Flavobacteriaceae bacterium | reverse complement strand
GAGAAGGGTTTTATGACCATACTGAGAATAGAAAGGCTGAAAATATTTCAAAACAGTTTTTATAATCATAAAAAAAAAGCCTCTCATTATTATTAGATGAGAGGCTTTTCTATTAACTAAAAACTACTATTCATTATCTTTATCTTCTTTTTTAGACTCAGCATTCCAAACTTTAATATTATCCTCTTTATTAATTCCTGACAATACTTCAACATTAATTCCATCCGAAACTCCTAATTCAATATCTACTCTATCAAACTCACCTTCTTCTTTTTCAATTTCTACATAAGGTTTTTTTGTTTTTTTATCATATTGCAACAAAGCTTCACGTATAGACAGTACGCTATCACGCTTTTCAATTACAATAGAAGCATTTCCACTATAATTTGCTCGCACATTACTTTCCTTACCCGTTTCTAAATCCGCCTCTATCTTAAACTGTATTGCACCGTTTTCTTCTTTTCCTTTTGGTGCAATAAAATTTAATTTTGCTAAAAAATTCTCACCTTCTATCGCTCCTACTGTAATATCTAATTCCATTCCCATTTTTAATTTTCCAACTTCTGCTTCATCAACTTGACCTTCAAAAATCATTTTTGTCATATCAGCTATAATAGCAATTGTAGTACCTGCTCCAAAATTACTACTTTCAATTACTTGATCTCCTTCTTCAACAGGAATTTCAAGTATTGTTCCTGAAACCGTAGCTCTAATATTTGTATTTGCACCACCACCACCAACAGAACCTTTTCTGATAATTTGATAATCATTTTGAGCATTTCTTAAATCTTGTTTTGCTTGATTATAAGTTAATTCAATAGCTTCAAATTCTGAACGAGAAATTACACCTTTATCATACAATGCTTTATTTCTATTAAATGAAACTTCTGTATTTGTCAATTGTATATTAGCACTACTTACTCTACCTCTAGAATTATTTAAAGACTGCTCATTAGGGACTACTCTAACCCTTGCTATCAAATCTCCTTTTTTAACAATAACACCTTCTTTTAAGTAAATTTTACTAATAATACCTGAAATTTGCGGTTTAATTTCTACCTCTTCCTCAGGAATTATCTTACCAGTTGCAACAACTTTATTGACAATATTATTCTTAATCAATTGCTCTGTCTTAAAAGTCTTTTTTACTTTTTTATTTGATCTATACGTTTTACTTATTGCAAACAATACTGCAATTGCTAAAACTCCTAAACCTACATATATTAATGTTTTTTTCATGGATAAATATTTATTCTAGTTGATTTATTATTCTTCTCTTAATGCTTCTATTGGTTTCATTTTTACAGCTTTTCTTGCAGGTATCAACCCTACTAACAAACTTAACAATAACATCAGTGTAAACGACACAATCAATTGTGTAAAATTAACTGATGGGTTTAAAAATGGAAAATCTGTGCCATCACCAAATTTTGTGTCTAAATAACTTAAACCTGCAACTGATATTACAAAACCTAATAAACCTGAAAACACAGTCAATACAATAGCTTCTAATATAATTTGTCGCTTTATCATTTTTGGTGTTGCTCCTAAAGCTCTTCTAATTCCGATCTCTTTGGTGCGTTCTTTAACTGTAATCAATAAAATATTACTAATCGCAATAACACCTGCTAACAACGTAAATACCCCAATAAAAAAGGAAAAACCTTGCAATACCATCGTAAAGGCATTTATCCCTGAAAATATTTTTGATAAATTAAATGAGCCTATAGCTCTTGTATCTTTTGGGTGTATATCATGCTTTTGTTTTAATAATTTTTTAATTTTAGTTAATACTATTCCTGCGTCATATTTTGACTTAACTGTAATAGCCATCCAACCGATACGGTTGCCACTATTAAAAGCTTTTTGATAGGTTGTAAACGGAATATGCACAGTGTTTTGACCATCAAAACTTATATTTTTATTCTTTCGATATACCCCAACAACCTGAAAATACACACCGTTAATCTCTATATATGTTCCAATTGCATTTTCTTCTTTTTTATATAATAATTTATAGACATCATCACCAATAACACATATTTTTCTACTGTTTTCAATATCATCTTGATTTAAAAAACGTCCTTCTTCTAAATTTTTTTTCGCAAAATCATCAATAGATGGGTAATCTCCGTAAACACTTGAACCGCTAGATTGTCCATTTCTATTAACGGTAACACTACCTCTATGTTCACCTAATTGAATTCTTGGAGAAATCTCTTCGATTTCTTCAATATTTTCTTTCAAAAGTTTTATATCGTCAAAAGTATACTTTACACGTCTACCCCTTTCAAAACCTTTATAAGGTTTCCCTGTGCTTTGCCCCCAAACAAAAATACTATTTGTAGCAGTACCTTTGAATAGCTTATCGAAACCATTTTTCATTCCGTTTGTTGTTCCCAAAAGCATTATTAAAATAATAACGGCAAACAAAACACCTAGTGTGGTTAAAATGGTTCTTGTAATATTTTTAGTTAATGTACTAAAAACTTCTGTCCATAAATCTCTATCAAATAATTTCATTTTAATCTGAATTTAAGGCTACAATTGGTCTAACTTTTGCTGCTTTTATTGCAGGTATCAATCCCGCTAAAACTCCAGCTACTACTAATATAACTGTCGCAATTATTATAGTAGATAATTCTACAGATGGGTCTGCAAATGCAGGCGATTTAATATTTGGTCCAACTATACCTATCAAAACCATTGCAAAAAGCATTCCTCCAAAACCTGAAATGGTTGTAATAAAAACAGATTCTAAAATTACTAAATTAATTATTTGAGCAGGTCTAGCTCCTAGTGCCTTTCTAATGCCTATCTCTTTAGTACGTTCTTTAATAATAAACACCAAAATATTACCAATACCAATAATACCTGCTAATAAAATTAATAAGCCTACACCAACACTAATATAATTTAACATATTGGTGAAATTTGTTACGTCAGAAAAACCTTCAGCATTATTATTTAAATAAATTGCACCTTGATCATCTGGATGTATTTTATGCCTTCTTTTTAAAACAATTTCTAATGTTTCGGAAAAATTTATAGCTTCAGCAAAACTGTATTTTGGATTATAAGTTAATAAGATTTGACTAATGTCATCAGTATTACTATACAATCGTTGCATTGTTGTTACAGGAATATATAAATATCGTTCCTCTCTATCATTACCTTCATCTGTAAAAATGCCTATAACTCTAAATGTTGAATTGTTTACAATTAGTGTTTTACCTAAAGGGTTTTCATCTTCAAATAAATCTTCCTTTATTTTCCGACCTATAACAACTACTTTTAATTTATTATTGATATCATTATCATTTAAAAAACGACCAGATTGAATCAATGTCTTTTCAATATATTGATGTGATGGTGAAACTGCTCTAACCTGATAACTTCCTGTTTCTTTTTTATATTTAGCAACAACACCTTTACGGAAACGAGGTGTTATATACTCAACTTCATCTTTAAAATTACCTTTAATATACTCTATATCTCTATTGGTAAATTGAATAACTCTATTCGCTTCAAAGCCACTATAAGCCATTGTTGTTACTGAAGGCCAAATAGAAATTGAATTTGTTGCATCATCATTAAATTGAGAAGTAAATCCGTTTTTCATACCATTAACGGACGCCAACAATAATACTAAAATAAAAATACCCCAAGCCACAGAGAAACCAGTTAAAAAAGTTCTTAACTTATTTTTTTTAATACTGTGGAATATTTCTGCCCAGATATCTCTATCAAACATAATTAAACGGTCACTTTTTTATTCGTTAATTCATCACTAATGATAACACCATCTTTAAGACGTACAATTCTATCTGTTTCCTCCGCAATTTCTTCTTCATGTGTAATTACAAATACCGTCATTCCTTCTCGGTTAATTTCTTTTAACAGTTCCATTACTGAATCAGAAGTTGTAGAATCTAATGCTCCAGTCGGTTCATCTGCCAAAACAACTTTAGGCTGCGTAACTAGTGCTCTAGCAATTGCAACTCGTTGTTTCTGACCTCCAGAAAGTTCACTTGGTAAATGACCTGCCCAATCTTTAAGCCCTACCTTATCTAAATACTCTAAAGCAATTTTTTGACGTTCTTTTCTATTAACACCCTTATAATAAAGAGGTAAGGCTACGTTTTCTAAAGCTGTTTTATAAGTAATTAGATTAAATGATTGAAAAACAAAACCTAAAAATTTATTTCTTAATACTGCAGCTTTTTTTTCATCTAACTCTTCAATAAGTTGTCCATTTAAGTAATAATTTCCTTCATCATGTATATCTAATAAACCTACAATATTCAATAGTGTAGATTTACCTGAACCTGAAGACCCCATAATTGAGACAAACTCGCCTTCTTTTATATGCAAATTTAATCCCTTAAGTACATGAAGTGACTCTTTGCCCATAGGGTAAGATTTATGTAGGTTTTCAATTTTAATCATTTGGTTGATTTTAATATAAATTTAGATATTGGGTTCTTAAACATTTCCTAATCTTATGTTAAAAGATAAATCAAATTTCATTTTGTAAATTTGAATCTAATTTTGGATTAAAATTTTCTATTATGAACTAAACTACTTCAAAATATAAGACTTCATCACATTTTTAAAAATTAACCATAAAACTGATTATGCAAAATTAAAAAAATGTTATATTTTATTGTATTTTTATCTCTCATAACGAAACTCTAATCTAAAATTAGATTTTTAATGATAAATCTAGAAAACAAATCAATTATCCTATTTGACGGGGTCTGTAATTTATGCAATAATTCCGTCCAATTTATCATTAAAAATGATAAAAAGCATCATTTTATTTTTACCTCTCTACAATCTGACGCTGCACAAGAGGTTTTGTTACACTTTAAACTAAAAAATTCTAATTTTGATTCAATTATTTTAATTCAAAATAATAAAGTTTATCAAAAATCTACTGCTATATTACACATTTCAAGACACTTAACTGGTTTCTGGAAATTAAATTACGTTTTTATTATTATTCCTAAATTTATACGTGATTTTGTATATACTTTTATTGCCAAAAACAGATACAAATGGTTTGGTAAAAGAGACACCTGCATGCTACCTACACAAAAGCTAAAAACTCGATTTTTAGATTGATTTTAATATAACAAGCAATTTTTATTTTGTAAGTCTGTCTCATTAAAAACGACTTACCTCACTACTATACGTCTGGCAATTAATTTACTACATCAAATTAATTTTAGGCTGAATGTTAAAAAGAATGAATCGTAAAATTATGAGATAATTCTTAATCATATTTTCACTTTCTCATGTATAATACATTTGTATTCTCAGACAATAGATATAACAATAAATTGGAATATAGAAACATAATATTCTTACAAAAACCATATTATAAAAAACTTTCGCTATTTAGATTAAATCATTACTTTCGCTAAACGCAAATAATTAAAACATGTTCAAAAACATTATCCAAATAAGCCTAATCGTTTTTATACTAAATTTAACTGCTTGTAAAAAGCAAACTGCAACGGAGGAAACTTTACCTGAGGTAACTACAGCAATTGAATGGGAAGCTGTTTCCATCCAAAAACTTCCTTTTTCTTTTAATTTCAAATACGATTCTATACTTGACTATTATTATACACTTGATTATTTTTCTAAAAGGAAGTTAATTGACACTTCTTCTAAGTTAAATCATTATTTTTCTGATTCTACTTCGTTCTTACCAAAAGAGGATTTGTTTATTACAGAAAGTAAAAACTATCCATATTTAGGTAAAGGTTATTTTCATAAACGCTTACCAGACATAAATAAACATAAAGTTATGGTTTTTATTTATCAAAATACCCAAGAAGAAGAAACTTTACCTTATTTTGAATTACAAACTTTTAATAACGAGAATCATGTTATCGACAAAATAATTATTGCAGGTGGGATCAATGACGATTGCAGTTGGGACAGAAAATTTAGCATTGACAAAAATTACATTATAACGATTACTGATAAAGAGGCTTGTTATGATATTGAAGATGAAAAAGAAATAGGAAAAAGAACACTCAAAACTCAATATCAAATCAAAGAAGATGGTAGTATCATAGTCTTTGAAGAAGAGGTTGTCTTATAAAATTTCTTGAAATTAAAACAGTCTTTTTTACCAATTATTCAATGTAGAGAAATAAACTATTTTGTTTTACCAACAAACTACCTCATTTTGTATGTAACAAAATATAATTTCTAACTACTAATACATTGAAATCAACTAACAGTGAGTAAAGATTTAGAGCAAAAATTTGTATCAGACTTAGAACAGAATCAAAACATTGTGCATAAAATTTGCAAGTTATACACCAATAACCAGCATGCACATAATGATTTGTTTCAAGAAATCAGCATCCAACTATGGAGAGCCTACCCAAAGTTTAGAGGAGACTCAAAATTTAGCACTTGGATGTACAGAGTTGCTTTAAACACTGCAATTACTCTATACAGAAAATCTAAAAGAACAATCAAAACACAAGGTTTTGAATCGGTTTCATTTAAAATTAAAGCTACAGATTATGATGACACGGAAGAAGAACAATTAAAGCTTTTATATAAGGCAGTACAGCATTTGTCAGATATAGAGAAAGCTTTGGTGTTTTTATATTTAGAAGATAAAAATTATAAAGAAATTGCCTCTACCTTAGGTGTTACAGAAGTAAATGCTAGAGTTAAGATGAATAGAGTTAAAAATAAATTAAGAAAAATATTAAATCCGTAAATATGGATCAATTAGAATTATTAAAAAAAGATTGGCAAAAACAAGATAGTACTTTTCCTAAATTATCGAAAAGTGAACTCTCTACACTAATTCACAAAAAATCATCTTCAATTGTAAAATGGCTTTTTATCATAAGTCTATTAGAGTTTGTAATTCCGCATTTAATCATATTATTTACAGGAGATAATGATTCTACCAAAATATATGAAGACCTTGGCTTGACCTCCTTTAAAGTAATTTCATTTACAGTGTACTATATAGTTATTTTATTTTTTATCTACTTATTTTATAAAAATTACAAATCAATTTCTGCCAATTCAAACCCTAAAATATTAATGCAAAACATTATACAAACTAGAGAAGTTGTCAAGTATTATATATGGTTTAATTTGACAATGTTTTTTGTGATTTCTATTGTTATCTTATATAAAGTATTTAACACTCCACTATTTATTGATAAAATTCCTGAAGATGTTAATATGACTATTGTTTGGTTAGTATGTTTAGTTGTAATAGCTTTATTAGTTGTAATGTTCTGGTTATTTTACAGATTAATTTACGGCGTTTTATTAAACAAACTTAAAGAAAACTATAAAGAGTTAATTAATAACAATATAGATTGCTAATGTTAAAGTATATCTAAACTTCCTTTTCCTTGACGAATGATTTCGATTTCATCTGTAGATAAATCAATTACAGTAGATGGTTGATTATCTCCATATCCACCATCAATAACCAAATCAACTATACTTTGCCATTTTTCAAAAATGAGTTCTGGGTCAGTAGTATATTCAATAACATCATCTTCATCACGGATAGATGTTGATATAATAGGGTTACCTAATTGACTTACAATTTCTCTAATAATATTGTTATCTGGCACTCTAATACCTACCGTCTTTTTCTTTTTGAATGCTTTAGGTAGGTTATTATTCCCAGGTAAAACAAAGGTATAAGCCCCAGGCAAAGCTCTTTTTAAAATTTTATACGTTGGCGTATCTATTTGTTTTACATAATCTGATAAATGACTTAAATCATTACATATAAATGAAAAATTAGCTTTTGCTAATTTTACACCTTTGATACGGGCAATTTTCTCTAATGCTTTTACGTTAGTAATATCACAGCCTAGACCGTAAATAGTATCTGTTGGATATATAATTAGCCCACCTTTACGGAGAATATCAATCACTTTGCTTATTGCTTTGGGATTAGGATTTTCATTATATATTTTTATAAATTGTTCCATAGTTTCAAACTAAGACTAAAAATATGAAAAAAATGTTTAACAACATAGGATATTTATTAACTTTCTCAATATTATTTCTCAGTACTATCTCTTGTAATGATGATAGCACTACTAAAACTTCATTAGAGAAAATAGAATTTAAAGATGTTATATATGGTGAGCATCAGCAACAAAAATATGACATTTATTTGCCTAAAAACAGGAATTCTACATCAACAAAAGTATTTGTATTAATACATGGTGGTGGTTGGATTGAAGGTGATAAAAATGACATGAATACTTTGGCTACTGAATTACAAAAAAGCTATCCAGATTATGCCATTGTCAATATAAATTATAGGCTTGCCTCTGTTGGTAACAGCCCTTTCCCCATG
>JAMONB010000311.1 GCA_027066745.1 Flavobacteriaceae bacterium | reverse complement strand
AAGGGAATGTACAAGAAGATCGAAGTGTGATCGACCTAACCAAAAGAGGTTTTACTGATCACGAGCATTTGGATGAAATGCAGTTGATTCATATGAATGGCCGAATGTATGATTATAATAATGGACGGTTTTTGTCAGTAGATCCATTTATTCAGTCTCCAACGTCCACACAAAGTATGAACCCTTATACTTATATTTTTAATAATCCGCTTAGTGGAACCGACCCTAGTGGATATGCTTGTGAAAATGATTCTGGGAAAGAAGATTGCAAACCTAAAGAGCCACCAAATAAATGTCATAAAACATCAGATTGTAAAGACGGATTAAATGAAGTTGTTGACAAAAATGGTAAACATGTGGGTTATTTGTTTATTGTAGGAAAGGGAAAAAATATATCTGACTTTGGAAGTCAAGCGGAACTGGTGAATGGTAGACCTGCTGGAGAGTTAACTGGGTGGGCTTCTGGGGCTAGTTGGGAAAATGGCTGGTATGCTAATCAACACGGTTTATACAATTCTGATAATGTGAGAATGTACCCTAACTATGAAACTGGGGTTTATAGTGATCATGATACTAACCCAATTGATTTAAGAGGGTGGGAATTATTTATTCCTATCCCAGCAGCATGGCTTGCAAAATTAGGAGCACCAGTAATAAAATCACTTGGAAAGCCATTTGTAATGTATTTAAAAAGGTTAAATGCAATTAAGAATGGTTGGGATAAGATTAATAAACCAGCAGCAAGGCATTTTTTAAACAAAATAAAACAAGGTTCATTGAATAGACGTATAACAACAGTGATTGATAATAGTGTTGATGTAGCAGCAGATATGAAGGCAATTAGAACTGGACAGGCTGTAAAAAAAGGTAATCAATTTCATATTAATGATAGGGTTTATCAGCTTAAGCCTAATGGTACAACTATTTTCCCAGTTTCAGGCGCTGGTTTTCACACTGTTAATAATGCTACATTCCAAGCTTTGGGTATTTATCAAAAATTTGGCAATACAAAAAAAGCAAATACAATTCTTAATAATATTGATCAAGCTACAGATGGTGTGAGGGCTTCAGCGCTACAGCTATGGAAGTTAAATCAATGATTGATTTTAATATATTGTTAGAAAAAGAATGTTCAAATTTGTTAATTAAAAATGCCATCATTCTATTTTTTGATGAATTTTTAAATGAAGATGAAATATTGATTTGTAAGAAATTACCTGAATATGTGTTACCAGATAACATTAAGCTCTTGATTATAAAAAATAAAGTTATGGGAGACTTTAGCACACTGTTAGAGTTTTGGTTTAGAATTGAAGTTGGAATTTCGGATCAATCAGGTTTTTCATTCATAAAATTTTTATCCAAAAATACCAATATGAAAATACTATTTCCTGATGAAGGTGTTGACCCATATGTATCTATACTAATTAATGGAGATAACTCTATATTAGTCGATCTGGATCCAGAAAAATATGATGATTATATATATGTTATTAGTAATCAACGGGGTGTAATCAACAAATAAACATAGACAGGCACTTCTAAAGAAGCCAATATTTAGAATGTCAATAACATAGACAGGCACTTCTAAAGAAGCCAATATTTAGAAAAACTTAGATTGTTGGCGTTATTTTTTTGGAATTAGTTCTAAAATTAAGCGAAATTTAAACAAAAAGCCCAATTTTTGACCAA
>JAMONB010000310.1 GCA_027066745.1 Flavobacteriaceae bacterium | reverse complement strand
AATCGCCACACCATATTTGGTAGAAAGTTGTTTTGCTACAGTAACAAACTGATTTCCTGGTCCGAAAATTTTATAGACTTTCGGAATACTTTCCGTACCAAATGTCAATCCAGCAATAGCCTGAATCCCTCCTACTTTTATAATTTTAGTAACTCCACAGAGTTTTGCTGTATATAAAATTGCAGGATGGATATTGCCTTCTGTATTTGGAGGTGAACACAATACTATCTCTGTACAACCTGCCAATTTTGCTGGAATAGCCAACATTAAAACCGTAGAAAACAACGGAGCTGTACCTCCTGGGATATAAATACCTATTTTTTGGATGGGACGCTTCTCTTGCCAACAGTGTACACCTTCTACGGTTTCTACTTCAATTTTAGCTGTACGTTGTGCTTCATGAAATTTTTCAATATTTTTTTTAGCCAATGCAATCGCTTGTTTTAAATCTGTTGAAACAGTGCGTATCTGCATATCTAATTCCGTTTCAGAAACGAACATGGTTTCTAAGTCAACAGCATCAAATTTATTGGTGTATTTTCTAATTGCGGTATCTCCTTCTCGCTTTACTTCATTGAAAATTTCAGTAACTATAGTTTCTATATCTGCTACAGTTGCTGTAGGTCTTTTTAATATTTCAGACCAATCTTCTCTTTTCGGATTGTATATTTTATTCATAATTTCACCCTGAACTTGTTTCAGGCCTTATTAATTAATTTTTAATATTTCAATTGAGATTTTAACACCCCTCAAGTCCCCTCAAGGTGACATTTTTACCATTTAACACTCCGTTTACAGTAATTCCTCCCCTTCGGGGAGGCTGGGTGGGGATTTTACAACACCATCTTCTCTATAGGGCAAACTAAAATACCCTCTGCTCCTAGTTTCTTAAGTTCATCTATCATGTCCCAAAATTTATCCTTATCAATTACAGTATGTATAGAGCTCCAACCTTCTTCTGCCAAAGGTAAAATGGTTGGACTTCGCATACCTGGTAACAATTCTATAAAAGCATCAATCTTATCATTTGGAGCATTAAAAAGCACATATTTTGAGCCTCTGGCTCGTAATACTGACTTTATCCTAAACTGTAATTTGTTCAATAACTCCTTTTTTGTAGCTGATAAATTAGGCGTAACCGCTAATACAGCTTCACTCTTAAACAATACTTCTGCCTCTTTTAAATTATTTTTAAATAAGGTACTTCCGCTAGAAACAATATCGCAAATAGCATCTGCCAAACCTATATTTGGAGCAATCTCAACAGAGCCATTAATAATATGCAATTCTGCTTGAATATTATTTTTATCTAAATAGGTTTGTACCGTATTTGGATAAGATGTTGCTATCTTTTTCCCTTGTAAATCTTGAAATGAATTGTATTCAAAATTATTAGGAACTGCTATAGACACCTTACATTTAGAAAAACCTAATTTCTCTATAATCTGAAGTCCGTCTCCTTTTTCAAACAATACATTTTCTCCAATAATAGCAATATCAACCACACCATCTTTTAGGTATTGAGGAATATCACCATTACGTAAATACAATACTTCTAAAGGAAAATTCCGTGCTGCAGCTTTCAATTGATCTTTGCCATTGTCAATAGAAATACCACAATCTTTTAATAATTGTAAGGAATCTTGATTCAACCTTCCTGATTTCTGAATGGCAATTTTTAATTTATTCATCTGTAGTTGTTACTGTGTTTGAGAAAACCTTTTGGCTTATAAAAATAAAAAACCGCTTGATTTACTCAAACGGTTTATAAATATATGTTGTTTTTATTCAATACATTTTCTACTCGCTTAAGTGCAATGGTAAAAATGATGATGATGTTTTTGAATAAAGTTCATTGTTTTCTGTTTTGTTCTACAAATATTTCAAATAATTTTTTAATTATCCTAATTATTTTCAATCTTTTAACTTATTCATTTCTAATTGCTGACTTTTAGCATGTCTATATCCGTATTTCCACCACTTAGCCATTAGTTTTTTATTAAAAATCAAGGAATTGGTTGTAAGTACAGTTGGTGTATAGTATAAATTCAATTTTACATTGCTGTGTTTTGCTTGTAATTTACCAATAGTAACATTATGTCTTTCTACATGATCTAACATAAAAGCAAACACATTACCTAATAAGGCAAACGGATTTTTAGAAGGCATTCTGTTAAATTTAGTGACTTCGGTTTCTAAAATAATCGCATCAACTTCAGTAGCTCCTCTTAAAATAGCTTCACGTATAGGTACTAAACAGCCAAAACCTCCATCAGCATATTCATATCCGTTTTTTCTTAGCAAGCTCATAAATGGTACGTAATTGCATGAGCCCCAAATCCAATCTGCAAAATCTGAATTATTACAATCGTTTATTGATTTATATTCTACTTGATTGGTGGTTAAATTTGAAACCGTAACTACGATCTCTTTATCTGAATTTCGGATTTGATTGTAATATTCTTCTTTGATGTTTCTTTTTATAAACTTTCGTAGGTTTTTACTTTCACCAAAAGTTTTTCTTCCATTAACAAAATTCCACATCGTATTTAAATGATTGACACTTACCACCTTTTCGCCATGTACCGTTTTTACAACAAAAGGATTATTACTAAATATAGTCCGCTGGTTTACATTCGTATATAATTTTTCTAATTCATCTAATTTACCTAATGCCAAATGTGTGATCAATAAACTACCAGTAGAAGTACCAATAAATAGGTCATAATCTTTCTTTTTTTCGTCAATCAAATACTGAGCAACACCTCCAGCAAATGCACCTTTACTACCACCACCCGAAATTACTAATGCCTTCATCTATTTATAAGTTGTTTTAAAAGTGAGTCGGATTTTACTTGTAAACATTTCATAAATTATTGAATAAAACCACTATATTTAACTTTTTATAAAACTAATACATTCATTTAAAATGAACCTTAAATTTCTTGCTTTTTTATTTACCACTTCTTTAGTGCTTCTTTCATGTCAACAAAAACACAAGTCAGAAAACAATAATGAAGTAAGAGTGTTTAACACAGTAAAGATTGAAGAGCTTATCATTGAAAATTCAAGTATCAGAGCAATTGAAGTTGTTAAAGATTCTAGCTTGTTTTATGCGACTTCTGATGGTTATCTTGGTTTAATATTACCGTCATTGGAAAATGTTAAGGATAAAAAAGTGTTTTATGACACCATTGTCCCTCATTTTAGAGCTATTGCTTCAAACACAAAAAACATTTTCATGCTAAGTATTGGCAACCCTGCTTTATTGTACCGATACTATGAAGGAGATTTAGAAATTGTGTATACAGAAAAGCATGACAAAGTGTTTTATGATGCCATGTCTTTTTTTGATGAACAAAACGGAATTGCAATGGGAGATCCTACTGACGATTGCTTGTCAGTCATTATTACAAAAGATGGAGGACAAACTTGGCATAAACTTCCTTGTGATCAATTACCAAAGATAAATGATGGAGAAGCTGCTTTTGCGGCTAGCAATAGTAATATTGCTATACATGGTAAAAATGTATGGTTAGTTACTGGCGGTAAGTATGCTAGAATTTTTTATAGTCCAAATATGGGAGAAACATGGTCAGTTTATAATACCCCAATTGTACAGGGTGATGAAATGACAGGAATTTATAGTGTTGATTTTTTTGATTCAAAGAATGGAATTATATTTGGCGGAAATTGGAATGATAAAGCCAATAATAAAAGTAATAAAGCCATTACAAAAGATGGTGGTAAAACATGGAAATTAATTGCAAATGGTGAGGAGCCAGGTTATAAAAGCTGCGTACAATATGTACCTGACACTAACGGAAAAGAATTGTTTGCTGTTGGCACAACAGGAATTTCATTTTCTAACGACAGGGGGAATTCTTGGCGAAAAGTAAGTGATTCAGCTTATTACACCATTCGGTTTGTAAATAAAAACTTGGCATGGTTAGCAGGCGACCAAAAAATAGGAAAAATGACATTAGATTAATATATTTATAAATACTAAAACATACCTCAGTGAAAAACAGTATCATCCTACTTATTATTGTTATCAGCTTAACTAGCTGTCAAAGTAATTTACTAGACAAAGAATTTAATTGTGAAAACTCAACTAATTTTACAGAACTTAAAGAATATAAAGACTTCCTGAAAAATTTCACTATAGATCTTCCTAAAGATTGGAAAACAAGCTTGTATTATAATGATTATTCTTCTGAAATTCAATCAGCTGATACTGCAAAACAATTGACAAAAGCTTATCTTCTCAATATTGCATGGAATCAAGGAGAATTAAAATTAGATGAAACATTTGCAAATAGCATAAATGATTCTCTTAGAATCAATGATCACTTAAAAGTAACTAAAAACGGTTTCGGAAAGTTTAAAAATAAACCTAGCTATTTTAACCTTTCTGTAGGTCAAGATTCTGGTTATCCTTATCAATATTTACAAGTATTTATCAAAACTAATGTAGATGAATATATTACACTGACCTCAAAAATTTATGGGAAAGACGATGTAGATAAACGTCTATGTGAATCGATAGAATTATTTGAAGGAATTCAGTTTTTAGAATAACACTAATTACAGTTAAAAAATATGCAACATATTACAGATAGATTTATTAAATATATTACTATTGACACACAATCAGATCCTGAAAACCCAGACTTTCCTAGTACAGAAAAACAATGGGATTTAGCTAAAGTATTAGTTGATGACTTGAAAGCTATCGGTATGAAAAACATCACCTTAGATGATAATTGCTACATTATGGCAACTTTACCAAGCAATATAGATTTTAAAGTGCCAACCATTGGTTTTATTGCTCATATTGATACCAGCCCCGATTATACAGGGACGAATGTCAAACCTCAAATTCATAAAAATTATGATGGAAAGGATATTGTATTAAATAAAGCAGAGAATATTGTATTATCTCCTGATTATTTTGATGATTTATTACTCTATAAAGGACAAACATTAATTACAACCGATGGCACTACCCTTTTAGGAGCTGATGATAAAGCAGGAATTACCGAAATTATTACAGCTATGGAATATTTGATACAGCATCCTGAAATTAAACATGGTGAAATTAAAGTTGCTTTTACTCCTGATGAAGAAGTTGGTAAAGGAGCTCACTTATTTGATGTTGAAAAATTTGGTGCTGAATGGGCATATACGATGGATGGTAGCCAAATAGGCGAATTAGAATATGAAAATTTTAATGCCGCTGGAGCCAAAGTTACCATAAATGGAAAAATTGTGCACCCAGGCTATGCCAAAGGTAAAATGATCAATTCAATGCTGATAGCCAGTGAATTTATGGCTGCCTTACCTAAGGATGAAATACCACAAGAAACCGAAGGTTATGAAGGCTTTTACCACCTACATACCCTAAAAGGAGAAGTAGAAAAAACTGAATTACATTATATTATTAGAGATCATGATATGCAACTCTTTGAACAACGCAAAGTTGATTTTCAAAAAGTAGCAGATACGATCAATAAAAAACTTGGCAATGATTTGATTGAAGTTGAAATTAAAGACCAATATTATAATATGCGTGAAAAGGTAGAACCTGTAATGCATATTGTTGATATTGCTGAAGAAGCCATGAAAGAATTAGGTATAACACCATTAATTAAAGCCATTCGTGGTGGCACAGATGGGTCTCAGTTGTCTTATAAAGGATTACCCTGCCCAAACATTTTTGCTGGCGGTCATAACTTTCACGGACGTTATGAATATGTACCTGTCGAATCTATGCAAAAAGCAGTTGAAGTTATTGTTAAAATAGCTGAGATTACAGCTTTAAAATATTCTTAAATCAATTTTTATCAATATAAATGACTTCTACTATAGATTTACTAAAGTAGAAGTCATTTATTTTAAAATAACAAGATGTTTTTGAAAGTTGATTCTCAATTTTCAACAATATCTATTAGCTCTACCGTTTTCCAATCCTTATTTGCATCAATTAGGTTTTTAATATTTGCAATGTGAGATGCTCCAAGTAAAACCATTACTCGTTCGTCTTTTTGAGTAGTTTTTTTCTTAATCAATGACCACATATATAAATTTCTTCTATTCCATTCTGATGTTAAATACGCACCAATAAAATCAGTATTATCACCAACAGTTAATATTTTCTCATAAAATTCATTTGCTTCTTCACGGAATTGTTTTGAATTTTCTTCATAAAGTATTTCTTTCAAAGAGACATTAGAAGTTACCTTTTCATTAAAGTCACTTTCAAATGTTTGTATTACATTTGAGATATATGCTTCTATATCTGTTTGATTATTTTTCTTGATAGATGCCATTACTTTTTCAAAAGGAAAATCAGCATCATTATAATCAATAGCATCTATTTGAGGATTATTATTCAATTTACCAACACGAAATGCCAACTGATTCGTTTCATCTTTTGAGATTTTAAGTTTCCCTTTTTTATATAAGTTGTAAACACTATCTAATTTATTCTGGTCTTGATAAGGCCATTCCACAAATATTTTGGTAGGATTAAATGCTACTATTTTTTGAGCAATCTCTTCAAGTTCTTTTTGAGTCTCATCTCTTAAAACATCAAATGTTTTGAATTGTGCAACATCTGCACCTGGATTATGAAAATGAAATGTACCTATTAATAAAATTTCTGTTTGTTTCTTATTTGTAAGTTTGCTTTCTCCACTTTGAGCTATACAGCTTGTTAAAGTAAAGATTGTTGCCAAGCTAAATAATGTAATTCTAATTATTGATTTCATGATTTTATATTTTTAGATTATTAATTTTTGGCTAAACTACAAGGCTTTGTCCTTATTAAAAGCGTAATTTCACCAACAGTACTTTTTACCTTACAAGCAATCAAAATAAACTCAAAAAAGGATTTGTTGATTTAAACAAGTACTTTGTATAACAAAAAGAAGGGTTTGTATAAATCCATAAAAAAGCACCTTAAAAAAGGCCTATTTTTACTTTATGGAAGCAAAACATAAATGGAAATATCATCTCCTATTAATTAGTATCGTTATACTGATGAATTTTTTCAGTCAATATGTAATTGGCGGAATGGATAGTTTATTAAAAGAGTTTACTTTACCTCGTTTTTATTATACTATTTCATTCAATTTTATTTTTTTTAGTATCTATTTCTTTAATTTTTATATTATTTGTCCCCTTACATTAAAGAAGAATAGATTTTATAAATTTATACTTTTTACATTATTATCCTTTATTTTATTTGCATCAATACGATATTTTCTAGAAGAAGTTATTTTATTTAATATTACTGAAATACATAATTACGGTGAAAAATCAAGGAGGGTGGGGTACTATTTTTTCGACAACACCTATTTTGCCTTAAAGGCCATTTTATATAGTACTGTTTTGTTTCTGTTTTTTCAATACAATGAAAACAAGAGTAGAATTCATGAATTAGAAATTGATCATAAAAAAGCAGAAGTCAATTATTTAAAATCGCAAATTAGCCCACATTTTTTATTCAACACACTGAATGCATTTTATGTAGAATTGATAGATGATAAGCCTGAAACTGCAAAAGACATTCATAAATTATCAGAATTACTACGTTTTGTTACTTATGAATCACAAGAAGACTTTTTACCCTTAAAAAACGAAATTAAATTTTTAGAAGACTATATTTATTTTTATTATAAGCGTTTTGAAAATGAACTGTTTGTCAATTTTAAAGTAAATGGTTTGGTAAATGTACAGCAAATACCATCATTAATATTAATTCACTTTGTTGAAAATGTGTTTAAACATGGGGTCATAAATGACAAAAACTATCCTGCAGAAATTAACATTACTATCGAAAATGATTCTTTAGAATTAACAACAGAAAATAAGTTTATTACTTCAGAAAAATACACATCAAAAGGCATTGGAAAAACGAATGTAGAGCGTAGATTGACCGCTATCTTTAAAAAAGATTACGTTTTAAATTACGACAATGCTAATGATCGTTTTAAAACGTATTTAAAAATCCCTTTAAAATGAAAGAAATTATAAAATGTCTTATTGTCGATGATGAACCGCCAGCAATTAGATTGTTAGAAAAATACGTTGCTAAAGTTTCGTTTTTAGAATTAGTAGCAACCACCACCAGCTCTTTAGAAGCTTTACAATTAATCGAAAATAAAGAGATTGATTTGATTTTATCAGATATTCAAATGCCAAATTTAACAGGCATTCAATTATCGAAGATAGTAAAAGGTAAAGTGAAAATTATTTTCACAACAGCATATCCGCAATTTGCTTTAGAAAGTTATGATTTAGGTGCCATTGATTATTTACTAAAACCCTTTGAATTTGAACGATTTTACCAGGCTGTTTTAAAGGTGAAATCTGAAGATAAATCT
>JAMONB010000309.1 GCA_027066745.1 Flavobacteriaceae bacterium | reverse complement strand
GTTCTATGGTTTTAAATTACATTTAATAATTAGTCAGACCTTACGAACACATTATTGATTTAGTTTTCAATTAGTTGAATTAAAAATAGTATTAATTTTTATGTCTTAAATTGCAAGGAAATGCTTATTTTGTAATCAAAACCTTGCAATATATGATAGGAAAAACATCAAATCAAAATCAACGAGATTTTTTTCGTCCTTTACTTAAAGATTTCATAGATATAAGCCATGAGCTTGTATTATTGAGTGATAAAATAGATTGGACTTATTTTGAGAAGGATTTTTCGCAGTATTATTCGAATACTGGTCAGCCAGCGATGCCTATACGATTAATGGTGGGAAGTTTACTGTTAAAGCGGATTTACAATTTATCAGATGAGCGATTAACAGAAGCTTGGGAGATGAATCCATACATGCAATTTTTTTGTGGGATGGCACATTTTCAGCATAATTTTCCATGTGACCCAAGTGATTTTGTACACTTTAGAAAACGTATTGGAAAAAAAGGAGTAGAAAAGATTTTTGCATATTCAGTGGAGCTATTTGGAAAAGCAGCTAAGGAGAAGGTAAATCTCTCAGATACTACCGTGGCAGAAAACAATACTACTTTTCCTACCGATGCTAAATTAGCCAAGAAGATTATTGATAAGTGTAATGAGATAGCAAAACAGGGAGGTATTATTCAACGCCAAACTTATGTTAGAACTTCCAAGCAATTAGTAAGAGATACTTTTAATCGAAAGCATCCCAAAAGACGAAAAAAAGCAAAGAAAGCAGATGCAAAATTAAAGACTATAGCAGGACGTTTACTTCGAGAGTTGGAAAGGAAATTACCAAGTCAGGTTTTAAAAACACATCAAGAATCAATGGAATTGTATTATCGGGTTTTAAAACAAAAGCGAACGGATAAAAATAAGATTTACAGTATTTACAAGCCTTTTACAGCTTGTATAGCCAAAGGAAAAGCACGTAAGCAATATGAGCTTGGCACTAAAGTAGGTTTAACCACCACATCAAAAACATTAATTATTACTGCTATAAAAAGTTTTGAAGGCAATCCACATGACAGCAAAACAATAGAACCATTACTCAAACAAATGCAGTCCAATATTAATTATACGCCAAAAGAAATTGTTTATGATAGAGGTGGGAAAGGAATAAACAAAATAGGAAATACTAAAATATCAACACCAGATTATAGACCTCTAAAACGAGATACAGAATATCAGAGAAGAAGTAAAAAGAAAAAATTTAGACGAAGAGCTGCTATTGAACCTGTCATCGGACATTTAAAAACAGACTTTAGACTTAATCAAAATTATCTTTGGGGTGAAAATTCACCACAAATCAATGCTTTTTTAGCTGCTACAGGTTGGAACTTGAAGAAAATGATGAAACAACTTAAACAAAACATACTAAACTTGTTGTCTCATACTTTTAATCGAATATTTACGCTATTTTTTTTACCTCAAAAATGGAGTTATTAAGGTTCGACTAATTAACGATAAAGGTGAAATTCTAAACTTTACCTTAACCCAAGCAAGTACTGATGATAGAGAACCTTTGAAGACTCAAAGTTTTATTAAAAAATTGTTTGGAAAACTTTATGCAGACAAGGGTTATATCGGCAAAGAACTTATGTTAAACCTTTTTAATGATGGTGTGCATTTGATTACTCATATCAAAAATAACATGA
>JAMONB010000308.1 GCA_027066745.1 Flavobacteriaceae bacterium | reverse complement strand
TCGTTTTGGTATTACTGAAAAAACAGCTCGTCTGTTTATGCACAAAGTACGTGAAGCTATGCAGAGTAGCGGTGATTACCCTATGAATGGCAATGTTCATGTTGATGAGTTTGTTTTGGGCGGACGCGAGAAAGGACAAGTAGGCAGAAGCTATAAAGCAAAGAAAAAGAAAGCAATAACTGCTGTTGAGTTAACGGATGATGGTAAAGTCAAGAGAATGTACGCAATGCGTATTGAAGATTTTTCTGCAAGATCCCTGCAATATATCTTTGTTAATCACATCAGTCGTGAGGCTAAAATAACAACGGATAAATGGAGAGGATATAGACCTATTACAAAGGCTTACGATATTACGCAGGTAGACAGCAATGGCGGATTAAACTTCAAAGCATTGCATACTATGATTCATCAAATAAAGTCTTGGATAAGAACTACATATTCTTGGGTAAGTGATTTTAATATCAATAGATACTTTAATGAGTTTTGTTTTAGGATTAATCGCTCTCAGAGCAAGGCTACAATTTTCAATAATCTAATAACTAAGATGGTCAAAAAAGATAAAGTATATCATAATCGAATTATATGCAACTAACTACTGACCTCTAAAGAGTTAATTAATGCTCTGTCAAAATTTGATTTGATATATGAAGTAGATGATAATTATATAAAGTTTAAAACTAAAAAAGTAGGGCTATTTACTAACTTTGGCTTAGGAGTTGTATTTAGAGAGAATGGAAAAGTAATTTATCCTGCAAAAAAAGAAACCAGTTATTTCATTCGTGGTTACCAAAAATATATAGTTATGTCACAAAGGAAGAATTTATCAAAAATTCAAGATGGATTGATTGACAATTCAGGAAAACAAATTCTTGATTTTAAATATGATAGAATAGGTAATGTATTTGTGTCATTGCCAGATAGTATTATTACTGTACAAAAAAACAATAAATTTGATGTTTTTAATTTAATTTCAGGTGAATTATCAGCTTTAAAATATGATAATTCTGGCAATTGGTTAAATGATGGCTATAGTTATCATGAAGGTGGTGCATACAAAGAAAATCAGGCTATTTACAAACAATTAGGAATTGAAAATTTTAAAGAAAAGGTAAATATTTTGAAGAGTTTCTATTTGAAAATCATTCATTTTTACGTTTATTTGTACAAATAGTATTTTTTTAAACATACGAATATATGAAGAGTCAATTATTTAGAAATAATTAAAATGAGAATAATTCCTGCTATAGATATTATAGATGGCAAATGTGTACGTTTGTCAAAAGGTGATTATGCAACTAAAAAAATCTATAATGAAAATCCATTAGAAATTGCCAAACAGTTTGAGGCTCATGGTATAGAATATTTGCATTTGGTAGATTTAGATGGTGCCAAAGCCAGTCATATTGTTAATCACAAAGTATTAGAAAGTATAGCATCTAAAACTACATTAAAAATTGATTTTGGTGGTGGCTTAAAAACGGATGAAGATTTGAAAATTGCTTTTGAAAGTGGAGCAAATCAAATTACAGGAGGCAGTATTGCAGTAAAGCATCCGCAAATATTTAAGAAATGGATTTCAATTTATGGCAATATTAAAATTATTTTAGGGGCTGATGCTAATCCTGATGCCACTGGAGAAAAAATTGCAATTAGTGGATGGCAAGAAAAATCTGATCTAGAATTGATTCCGTTTATAAAAGATTATCACAAAAATGCTATTCAATATGTGATTTGTACTGATATTAGTAAAGACGGTATGCTAGAAGGTCCTTCTTTTGATTTATATAAAAGGATATTAGCAGAAGTGCCAAAACTCAAATTGATTGCTTCTGGCGGAATTTCTGATTTCTCAGAAATTCCTAAATTAGCAGAAATAGGTTGTGAAGGAACAATTATTGGAAAAGCTATCTATGAAAATAGAATTAGTTTAAAACAATTAGAAAATTATATTATAGAAAGATAATTATTTCTTTGAAGAGCGATTAGGCGTGTGAAAACAGCCAGAATAAATTAAGAATAAAAAAACTGAAACTCCCTAAGCTTTGAGATAGGGTAAAAATTATGCTAACAAAAAGAATCATACCTTGTCTAGATATCAAAAATGGACGAACCGTTAAAGGCATAAATTTTGTAGATTTAAAAGATGCTGGTGACCCTGTGGAGTTGGCAGCCATTTATGCACAAAATGGAGCTGATGAATTGGTGTTTTTAGATATTTCTGCAACTGAAGAACGCAGAAAAACATTAACTGATCTTGTATTACATGTCTCTGAAAAAATAAATATTCCTTTTACAGTTGGTGGCGGAATCTCTTCAGTTGAAGATGTCGATAATTTATTAAAATGTGGAGCAGATAAGGTTTCAATTAACTCTTCTGCTGTTAAAAATCCACAATTAATTAATGAATTGTCTGCTAAATTTGGGAGTCAATGTATTGTAGTTGCTATAGATGCAAAACAAATTGAGGGCAATTGGAAAGTGCATTTGGTAGGTGGTAAAATTGCAACTGAATTGGATCTATTTGAATGGGCAAAAGAAGTTGAAACTAGAGGTGCAGGTGAGATTTTATTCACTTCAATGGATCATGACGGTACAAAAAACGGATTTGCAAATAAAGCATTAGCAAAACTATCAACGGAGTTAAATATACCAATTATTGCTTCTGGAGGAGCTGGTAATTGCCAGCACTTTGTAGATACTTTTATTGATGGTAAAGCTGATGCAGCATTAGCAGCTAGTATTTTCCATTTTAAAGAAGTAGAAATTAATGATTTAAAAAAGGAATTAGAAACACACAATATCCCTGTACGTATATAAAATAAGATTATGATGAATATAGATTTTATAAAAAATAGTAAAAACAATAGTTTAGTGCCAGCTATTGTACAAGATGCTAAGACAAATAAGGTCTTAATGTTGGGTTATATGAATGAAGAAGCTTACCAACAAACTATAGATACTCAAAAGGTTACTTTTTTTAGTCGTTCTAAAAATAGACTTTGGACTAAAGGAGAAGAAAGTGGTAATTTTCTAAATTTAGTCTCAATAAAAGTTGATTGTGATAGCGACGCCTTATTGGTTAAGGCAAACCCTGTAGGACCGACTTGCCATAAAGGAACGGATACTTGTTGGGCTGAAGTCAACACAACTTCTTATGGGTTTCTTTCAGAATTACAACAAATTATAAAAGATAGAAAAGAAAATGCTACTGGTAAAAAAAGTTATGTAGCTTCACTTTTTGAAGATGGGATTAATAAAATTGCTCAAAAAGTAGGAGAGGAGGCTATTGAAACAGTAATTGAAGCCAAAGATGACAATGATGAATTGTTTTTAAATGAATCAGCAGATTTGCTCTTTCATTATTTAATTTTATTGCAAGCAAAAGGTTTTGCTTTAGATGACGTTGTAAAAATCTTAGAAAAAAGACAAAAATAACGTGTTTTAATCATAGAATACGGGAGTAATGAAGAACGAGTATAGTGAAGAATCTCAAATAATTTAATGAAATAAATATGTTGTATTTAATTCACTACTTTTATGATTACTAATATTAATCGAATACAATGTCAATTACAATTCCTAAAAAAGCATTTACATTTTTCAAACAGTTAGAAAAGAATAACAATAGAGAGTGGTTCAATGCACATAAGCCAGAGTTTAAAGCTATTGAAGCTGATGTGAAATTATTTTATAATGTTTTACTTGAAAACTTGCAACAGCATGATGCTATTGAAAAGCTAAAAATGTTTCGTATTTATAGAGATGTACGTTTTTCTAAAAACAAAACACCATATAAAACTCATTTAGGAGGTTCTTTCAATAGGCAAAAGCCACAGTTACGTGGAGGCTATTATCTACAATTGACACCAGGAGGTTCATTTGCTGCAACAGGTTTTTGGGATCCTTCAAAAGAAGATTTATTCCGAATAAGGAAAGAATTTGAAATTGATGATAGTGAAATTAGGGCTATAATGAATGCTAAAAAATTTAAAAGTGTGTGGGGAAGTCTAGTTGGTAATGAAGTGAAAACTGCCCCTAAAGGCTTTAGTAAAGAACATCCTAATATCGATTTGATTAGAAAGAAACAATTTATATTTACCAAGAAGTATTCTGATAAAGAAGTATTATCTCCTAATTTTATAAATGAAGTAACAGCAACTTTTAAGGCTATTCGTCCGTATTTTGATTATATGTCAGAAGTATTGACAACAGATTTAAATGGTGTTTCTTTAATTGATTAATTGTATGAAAAAAAATCAACTTATTATTGTAGTCAGTTTATTTGTTTTTTCTTGTTCAACAAAGGCGAAAGATGAAATTAATAAAACAGAAAAACCACTAACCATTGAAACAGTAATGAATAAAAGGCAATTAAGACATGTTGTTCTTTTTAAATTTAAGGATAGTATAACAGCTGAAGCTATTCATAAAGCAGAAAAGGCATTTATTACTTTACCCAATAAAATCTCAGAAATTAAAGATTTTGAGTGGGGAATTAACAATAGCCCTGAAGGTTTAGACAAAGGCTTTACACATTGTTTTTTTCTAACTTTTGATAGTGAAGAAGATAGAGCCATCTATTTACCACACCCTGACCATAAAGCTTTTGGCGAAATTCTAAGTCCATTACTTGACGATGTATTGGTAATTGATTATTGGACAGGTAACTAATTTATTGATATTCTCGATTTCCAAAAATAGCACTTCCAATTCGTACCATAGTACTGCCACAGTCAATAGCAAGAGGATAATCTCCACTCATTCCAATAGATAAAACATTGAGTGTTTCATGTTGAGTACCAAGTTCTTTAAAGAATGAGTTTAAGTTTGAAAATTCACTTTTTATTTGGTCAGTATTGTCAGTAAATGTTGACATTCCCATCAATCCGATAACTTTAATATTTTCTAAAGCTTTAAACTCTTCAGAGGCTAAAATTTCTTTAATTACAGTAAATGAAAGCCCGAATTTTGAATCTTCTTCTGCAATTTTTGCTTGTAATAAACAGTTGATAATTCTATGATGTTTTTTTGCTTGTTTGTCAATTTCTTTCAAGGTTTTAATGCTATCTACTCCGTGAATTAAATCGACAAAATGAGCCATATATTTCACTTTATTACGCTGTAGGTGGCCAATCATATGCCATTTAATATCTTTAGGAAGTTCATTGTACTTATCAACCATTTCTTGAATTTTATTTTCTCCAAAAATGCGTTGCCCAACATCATATGCTTCTTGAATGGCTGTAGCTGGTTTGGTTTTAGAAACGGCTACTAAACTAATATGTTCAGGTAATGAACTCTTAATGTTTTTTAGATTTTCAGAGATAGACATAATATGATTTTTTTGAAATAATTTGTTGAGAAAGCAACCCTTTGTAAATAGTGATTTCCTTTCTGTTTTACATGAACACAGGGTAATAAACCATTTTGGCTATTAAAATTCATAAATAGTTAAACCACTTCTTAATTTCGGTAAAATATAAGTGCTTTTTGGTGGCATCTTAAGTCCTGCATCAGCGACAGCTTTTAATTGTTTTACCGTTATCGGATACAAACCAAAGGCTACTTTGTAATTTCCAGAATCTACTTGCTCCTTAAGATTGGTTGCTCCTTGTTTACTGTAAATATAGTCTAATCGTTGGTCATTTCGTGAATCATGAATATCTAAAATAGGTTCTAAAACAGTTTTAAATAATAATTGAGTGTCTAAATCTGATAGAGGATTATCAATTTCAAATTCATCTTTCTTAAGGTACAGTGAATAATAAGCACCTTCTAAGTACATACTGAAATGGTGTTTTTTTGATGGATAATAATATTGAGATCCTTTCTTTTCAATACGGTATAAAGTTGCTAATTTTTCTAAAAATTGATCAGGAGTTAAACCATTTAGATCTTTTACAAAACGATTGAACTCAAATATCTTTAAATCTGATTCAGGAATTAAATAACTCATAAAAAAATTATAGTCTTCATTCCCATTATGATGTGGGTTCTCACGCTTCATGTTTTCAGCCAATAAATATGAAGATGCAGTTCTATGATGCCCGTCCGCAATATAAATAGCATTCATTTTAGCAAACTCATTTGTAATGATTTGAATATCTTTTTCACTACTTACAGTCCACAAATAATGTGTCTTGTAATTTTCTGTAGTAAACTCATATTCAGCTCTAGAGTTTTGATATTTAGTTAAGATTGTTTCTATTACAGAATTGTTTGGATAGGTGAGTAGTACTGGTTCTGCATTAAAGCCTGTAGTATGTAAATATTTTTCAAATAGAATTTCTCGTTGTCCTAAAGTCTCTTCGTGTTTTTTAATACAATTGTTGGCATAATCTTCTCCGCTAGTAGCAGCAATAATACCACAAAAAGAATACTCTTTGGTTACTTTTTTATAGACATAAAAAGCTGGAGAGCTATCTTTTGAAAAATATTTTAATTCTTTAAACTCAACATATTTATCATGAATAAGTTGAAAACGTTGTTCACTAGAGAGTTCTTCGTGATGCTTATAACTCGGACTTATAATATGTAAAAATGAAAACGGATTAAAATTTAATTGAGCACCTAATTCAGCATGTGAATAAGCTTCATATGAACGAGAAGAAACTAAAGCAACTTTATCTCTAGAGGCTCTTACAGCACAAAAAGGTTTTACTATAGCCATATTTTGTATACTAATCTTTTTAACTACAATACTTAGCCTAATATTTTAATAATTTGGCTTGCCAATTCACTTCCTATTCTTTCTTGAGCTTCATTTGTAGCAGCACCAATGTGTGGTGTTAATGAAAGTTTTGGGTTCATTAATAACTGTACTTCAGGTGTCGGTTCTTTTTCAAAAACATCTAATGCAGCTTTTGCAACGTTACCATCATCTTCTAAAGCGGCAACCAAAGCAACTTCATCAATTACACCACCACGAGCAGCATTTACAATACAAACACCTTCTTTCATCATTTCAAATTCTTTGGTAGAGATTACATAATCCTTTTGTGCAGGAACGTGTAATGTAATAAAGTCAGATTGTTTTAAAACTTCATCCTTAGAAATGGTGTCAATTTTAAAATTTAATTTTTGACCATCATAAAAATCCAATTCTAAAGTGGCTGAATCTAAGAACGGATCAAAAGCAATTACTTTCATTCCTAACCCTAAAGCGACTTTAGCAGTAGCTTGCCCTATACGACCAAAACCTAAAACACCTAATGTTTTACCTTTTAGCTCTATTCCTTTAGCATAAGATTTTTTTAGAGTTTTAAATTTAGAATCTCCATCTAATGGCATATTTCTATTAGAATCATGTAAAAATCGTACCATCCCTAAAAGGTGAGCAAATACCAATTCAGCAACTGAATGTGATGATGCCGCTGGAGTGTTTATCACTTTTAACCCTTTTTCTCTTGCATATTCAACATCAATATTATCCATACCAACACCACCTCTTCCAATAATTTTTAGAGAAGGACAATTGTCAATAATATCTTTTCGTACTTTAGTTGCACTTCTTACTAAAAGTACTGTAATATTATTGTTATTGATATAATCTACCAATTGATCTTGAGCTACAGTTGTTAAATCTACTTTATACCCTGCATTTTCTAATGCTGTAACACCACTGTTTGCGATACCGTCGTTTGCTAATACTGTCATTCTATATAGTTTTATTTTCTTAATACACTAAATGCACATCGTGCAAGTGCTATAATTTTATTTTTTTCGTGATACAATTTCACATCAACTTTTATTATTCGTTTTCCGTTTTTTATGATTTCTGCCTCTGCATAAATATCTTTTGGCTCAGACCCTAATAAATAGTCTATTCGCATATCTATAGTATTTACTTTTTCTTCAAAACTAGAAATTGATGTCAATGCAGCAATGCCACCTGCAGAATCTGCTATACTTGCTTGAATACCACCATGCCAGCGTTTTTGAATAAAATCGCCAATAAATTCTTCTTTAAATGGGATATGTATTTTTGCAAAACCATCTTTTAATTCTAGAACTTCTAATCCTAAGAATTTATTGACAGGCATTTGACTTTCAAAGACTTGTTTTAAAACAGTAAATTTATCATCTAAATCCATATTATTTTGATAGGTTATGCATTACATCTACCAAAACTTGTACACTTTCTAAAGGAAGTGCATTATACATACTCGCTCTATAACCTCCAACAGATCTATGTCCATTTATACCGACAATACCTGCTTTTTTACACAAGCTGTCAAACTTTTCTTGAAGACTACTATCAGTCAATAAAAAAGTAGCATTCATATTCGATCTATCTTCTTTAGCTGCAGCTCCCTCAAATAAAGGATTGCTATCAATTTCATTATATAATAATGTAGCTTTAGCATTGTTTATCTTTTCTATTGCTGAAATTCCACCAAGATCCTTTAACCATTGTAAAGTTAACATAGACACATATACTGCAAAAACAGAAGGTGTATTGAACATACTATCTTTACCAATATGTATTTGATAGTCTAACATTGAAGGAATTTGTCTCCCTGTCTTCCCTAAAATATCTTCTTTAATAACCACTAATGTTGCACCTGCTGGTCCCATATTCTTTTGAGCACCTGCATAGATTAAATCAAATTGCGTAAAATCAAGTTCGCGTGAAAAAATATCAGAACTCATGTCACAAACTAATAGACCGTCCGTTTTAGGAAACGATTTTATTTGTGTACCATATATAGTATTATTACTAGTACAATGAAAATAATCTGCATTGCTATCAATAGAGTATCCTTTAGGAATATAATTGTAGTTTTTATCTTTAGAAGAAGCTATAACATCAATAGTACCCAATAATTTAGCTTCTTTTATTGCTTTTGCACTCCAAGCTCCAGTATCTAAATAAACAGCTTTACCGTTTTCTTTTAATAAGTTATATGGAGTCATTAAAAACTCTAAACTGGCACCTCCTTGTAAGAATAGTACAGAATAGCCTTTATTTTCTAGTTTTAATAATTCTAAAACCAATTTTCTGGCTTTTTCCATTACAGCAACAATAGGTGCACTTCTATGTGATATTTCTATCAATGATAAATTGTCATTGTTGAAGTTCAAAACCGCTTCAGAAGCTTGTTTTAATACTTGTTGTGGTAAAATACATGGGCCGGCAGTAAAGTTATGCTTATTCATAAAGTATCAAATAAAAATTAAGATGCAAATTTGAGGTTTTTATGGCTAATAATTGCAAATATATTCTTAAAAATTGATAACAAATTTGAAGAATTTGTTAATAATTTAAATCATCCGTAAAACAATTAAATTTTTAATTGTTTTACGGATGATTTAATAGCAATTTGATTTGCCTTATGGTATGAAATAAGTAATACTTATTTTGGTTGCATAATCACACAGGGAATAATCATTTCTTCTAACGATACACCTCCATGCTGATATGTGTTTTTATAATACTTTACATAATGATTAAAATTATTGGGGTATGCAAAAAAGTAGTCTTCTTTTGCAAAGACAAAAGAACTGGTCATATGGATAGAAGGCAATTGAATGTCTTCTGGTTTTTTAACAGCATAGACTTCTTTGTCATTATAAGTTAAACTTCTACCTGTTTTATATCGTAAATTAGCACTGATGGTTTTTTCACCAACAATTTTACTCGGTTTTTTGGTGTTTATGGTGCCATGGTCTGTAGTGATAATTAATTTCAAGCCTAGTTCTTGAGCTTTCTGTATCATTTCTAATAGTGGTGAGTTTTTAAACCAACTTAAAGTTAATGACCTGTATGCTTTGTCATCACTAGCTAATTCTTTAATCATTTCCATCTCTGTTCTTGAATGCGAAAGCATATCTACAAAATTATAGACAACAACAGTTAGGTCATTTTCTTTGATACTTGCAAAATTATCAGCTAAATCACGTCCTTTTTGCAGGGTAGTAATTTTGAAGTATTCATGTTTTATATCAAGATTTAAGCGTTTCAATTGAGCTGTTAAAAATTCATTTTCAAATAAATTTTTACCTCCTTCATCTGTGTCATTTTTCCAGTATTCTGGATGTTGTTTTGACATTTCTAATGGTGTTAGTCCAGAAAAAATAGCATTTCGTGCATACTGAGTTGCTGTAGGTAAAATACTAAAGAATGATAACTCTTCTTCTTTTTTATAATAATCATTAATGATAGGTTCTAAAACTCGAAGTTGATCTAGTCTTAAATTGTCAATTACAATTAGTAGTGTTCCTTGATCTTTATTAATTTGAGGAGCGATAATTTGTTTGAATAATTTATGACATAACAAGGGCTTGTCTTCATTTTCATCAAACCAATTTTCGTAATTTTTTTGGATGAATTTAAAAAATTGAGCATTTGCTTCTTCTTTTTGACTTTCTAATATTTCAACCATCCCAGCATCTGCAATAGATTCTAATTCAATTTCCCAATGGACTAGTTTTTTGTACAAGTCTATCCATTCTTCAAAAGTGTTAACCATAGCAAGGTCTAATGAAATCTTTCTGAATTCTTGCTGATAAGTAGATGTTGTTTTTTCAGAAACCAATCTAGAGTGATCTAAATTCTTTTTTAAGCTAAGTAAAATCTGATTCGGATTTACAGGTTTTATTAAATAATCAGCTATTTTAGAGCCAATAGCTTCTTCCATAATATATTCCTCTTCACTTTTTGTAATCATCACAACAGGAAGATTAGGAAGTTTAGCTTTTATTTGTGTAAGTGTTTCTATACCTGACAAACCAGGCATGTTTTCATCTAAAAAAATAACATCATAGTTTTCTTCATCGACCTTTTCAATGGCTTCTGCACCATTATTACAAGTCGAAACATCATAATTTTTCTTTTCTAGAAATAATAAGTGTGGTTTTAACAGTTCAATTTCATCATCAACCCAAAGTATTTTAATTGCATTCATTTCTTTTGTATATTAATTTTTAATGTGTAATAGCGATTAAAAATTAAACCGCTATTTTTGTGTAATTATTTAAATAAAATTCAATTGAACAAATTTAAAATTTTTAATGACCCAATTTACGGATTTATTAATATTCCGTCTGAATTAATTTTCGATATTATTGAACATCCGTATTTTCAAAGATTAAGACGCATATCACAAATGGGTTTGTCTTACTTTGTGTACCCTGGTGCACATCACACACGATTTGAACATGCTTTAGGGGCTATGCATTTGATGCAAAAAACCGTAAATGTGTTAATAAGTAAGTCTATTGAAATTTCAAAAGAAGAAGAAGAAGCTCTATTGATAGCAATTTTATTACATGATATTGGGCATGGTCCTTTTTCGCACACCTTAGAACATAGTTTAGTAACAAATATTAAACATGAAGAGATTTCTTTACTTTTTATGGAGAAATTGAATAAAGAATTTTTAGGTCGATTGAGCTTGTCTATTGAAATTTTTAAAGGTAATTACAAAAGAAAATTCTTTAATCAGCTTATATCTAGCCAATTAGATATTGATAGGTTGGATTATTTAAAAAGAGATAGCTTTTATACTGGTGTTACCGAAGGTAATATAAATACTGAGCGAATTATTTCTATGTTTACAGTAATTGACAACAATTTAGTTGTTGAAGAAAAAGGGATTTATTCTGTAGAAAAATTTATAGTTTCAAGACGTTTAATGTATTGGCAGGTGTATTTACATAAGACAGGCTTAGTTGCTGATTATACGCTAGTTAACATACTAAAAAGAGCAAAAGAATTAGTTCGTAATAATATTGAAGTGAATTGTAGTGATCCGTTAAGGTGTTTTTTAGCAACCGAAGGTGTTGTTGATTTTGATAATACTGTTCTACAAAATTTCTCTGAAATAGATGATTACGATATTATTATGGCAATAAAACAGTGGATGAACCATTCAGATGTAGTATTGTCAAGTTTATCTAAAGCATTAATCTATCGAAAACTTCCAAAAATTAAAATTCAAGACACGCCATTCTCTGATGCCGATATTAGAATAATTAAACAAAACACTATGGAGAGGTTAAATATACCTGATTCAAATATTAATTACTTTATTGCTACAGGTTATATTGAAAATCAGGCATATAACTTAAATGAGAGTTCCATAAATATCTTGTATAAATCAGGCGAGATAAAAGATATTACCGAAGCTTCAGATCAATTAAACTTATTAGCACTATCAAAACCAGTAGTCAAATATTTTATATACTATCCAAAATAAATATACTTTAGATTTGCGAAATATTTTTTATACTTTTGTAAGAATAATAAATAAGCGAAATTTTAAATCGCTAGAAAATGATTAGTTGGCGAATACTTGATGTTTCAAGGTTAACGCCATAAATATATATGAAATTTACAGCTAAACAAATCTCAGAAATCCTTAATGGTGAAGTTGAAGGAAACTTAAATGAAGAAGTCTTTAAGCTTTCTAAAATTGAAGATGGAGAAAAAGGATCATTGACTTTTCTCTCTAACCCTAAATATACATCATTTCTTTACTCAACCAATGCTTCTATAGTTATTGTAAATAATGATTTTGTTTCTGAAAAAAAAATTTCTGCAACTTTGATTAAAGTAGCTGATTCTTATCAAGCATTCTCTAAACTTTTAGAGTATTATAATCAGGTAAAATTAAATAAAAGTGGTGTTGAAAAACCTAACTATATAAGTGAATCTGCTACATTAGGTGATAATTTATATATTGGTGCTTTTTCGTATATTGGCAATGATGTTATTATTGGTGATAATGTTAAGATATACCCTAATGTGTATATAGGTGATAACGTAGTACTAAAAGAAGGAACAACGCTTTTTGCAGGGGTTAAAATTTATTCAGAAACTATTATTGGTAAATTTTGTGAGATTCATTCTGGAAGTATAATAGGTTGTGATGGTTTTGGTTTTGCACCGAGTGAAAGTGGTGTCTATAGTAAGATACCACAGATAGGAAATGTAGTTATTGAAGACAATGTTAATATTGGGTCAGGTACAACTATTGACAGAGCTACCATGGGATCAACCATTATTAGAAAAGGTGTTAAGCTAGATAATCAAATCCAGATAGCACATAACGTTGAAATTGATGAAAATACTGTAATTGCTGCTCAGTCTGGAGTTGCAGGATCTACTTATATCGGAAAAAATTGTTTGATTGGAGGTCAAGTAGGTATTGTTGGGCATCTTAAAATTGGAAACAATGTGAGAATTCAGGCTCAATCAGGTATTGGTAGAAACCTTAAAGATAATGAGATTGTACAAGGAAGCCCCGCATTACCTTATGCTGATTATAATAAATCATATGTGCATTTTAAAAATTTATCAAAATTATCAGATAAAATTAATGACTTAGAAAAAAGAACTAAGTCTCAAACAAAAATCGATGAGTAATAAGCAAAAGACAATAAAAAAACAAATTTCACTTTCAGGAGTAGGTTTGCATACCGGAAGAGAAGTCAAGTTGACATTTAAGCCAGCTCCAGCAAATTATGGATATACGTTCACTAGGACAGACCTGGAAGGAAATCCGATTATTGAAGCTAAAGCTGATTATGTAATAGATACTCAAAGAGGTACAAATTTAGAGAAAAACGGAGTGTCTATTAATACTTCAGAACATGTATTAGCTGCTGTAGTAGGCTTGGGTATTGATAATATTTGTATTGAGTTAGATGCAGCAGAACCTCCAATTCTAGACGGCTCTTCTAAATTTTTTATTGAAGCTTTAGAGAAAGTTGGACTTGAAGAGCAAGATGCTGAAGTGAATGAATATATTGTAAAAGATATTATCTCTTATAAAGATGAAGCTACGGGTAGTGAAATTATGATTATGCCTTCTGACACCTATGAAATAACTACTATGGTTGACTTTGGCACTAAAGTTTTAGGGACTCAAAACGCAACACTAAATCATATTTCTGATTTTAAAAAAGAAATTTCTGCTGCAAGAACGTTTAGCTTTTTACATGAAATTGAAATGTTATTAGATAATAACTTGATAAAAGGAGGTGATTTAAACAATGCGATAGTTTATGTTGACAAACCATTGTCAGAAACAACTATGAAAAAATTAAGAGTCGCTTTTAAAAAGGATCATGTTAAGATAAAACCAAATGGCATATTAGATAATTTAACATTGCATTGGCCAAATGAAGCAGCACGGCATAAACTATTAGATGTTATTGGTGATTTAGCATTAGTAGGGACAAAAATTAGAGGAAAGGTAATTGCAAATAAGCCTGGGCATTCAATAAACACAAATTTTGCTAAAAAATTAGCAAAATTAATTAAGATAGAAAAACGAAATAATGTACCTCAATATAATTTGAATCAACCTCCACTGATGGACGTGGTACAAATTATGCAAATACTACCACATAGACCACCATTTTTATTAATTGATAAGATCTTAGAACTTTCTGACACTCATGTTGTTGGTGTAAAAAATGTTTCTATGAATGAACCCTTTTTTATAGGGCACTTTCCAGGGGCACCTGTAATGCCAGGTGTGTTACAAGTAGAAGCTATGGCACAATGTGGAGGAATACTGGTATTAAAAACGGTGCCAGATCCAGAAAATTACTTGACTTATTTTATGAAAATGGACAATGTAAAATTCAAACAAAAAGTATTGCCAGGTGATACCTTAATTTTTAAAGCTGAATTGATGGAGCCTATACGAAGAGGAATTTGCCATATGCAAGCCTATGGCTATGCTAATAATAAATTGGTCGTTGAAGCTCAATTAATGGCATTAATAAGTAAAAAATAATTAATTATGAATCAACCATTAGCATATATACATCCAGGAGCAAAAATAGCAACTAATGTTGTGGTAGAACCTTTTACAACTATTTATAATAATGTAACTATAGGTTCTGGAACATGGATTGGTTCTAATGTTACCATTATGGAAGGTGCTCGTATTGGCAAAAATTGTAGAATTTTTCCTGGTGCAGTAATCTCCGCAATACCTCAAGATCTAAAATTTGAAGATGAAGATTCTTTGGTGACTATAGGTGATAATGTAACTATTCGAGAATGTGTCACTATTAACAGAGGTACAAAAGCTTATGGTAAAACAGTAATAGGTAAAAACTGTTTGATTATGGCAACAGCACATATTGCTCATGACTGCATTTTAAAAGATAATGTTATCATTGTCAATGGAGTTACTTTAGCTGGTCATGTAGAAATTGGTGAATTTGCTATTATTGGTGGTCTGTCAGGGATACATCAATTTATCCATATAGGAAAACATGTAATGGTTTCAGGAGGTTCTTTAATTAGAAAAGATGTACCTCCTTATGTAAAAGCTGCAAAAGAGCCATTGTCTTATGTAGGGATAAATTCTATAGGATTACGTAGAAGAGGATTTACTCCAGAAAAGATCAATGAAATTCAAAATATTTATAGAATACTATTTCAGAAAAATAACAATACAACACAGGCTTCTAGAATTTTAGAAGCTGAGCTAGATGCAACTCCTGAAAGGGATGAAGTTCTTACATTTATTAAAAACTCTCAGCGAGGAATAATGAAAGGATATACTAGTGGAATTTAATAATCAAATAACATAACTACTCAAAAAAGAATGGCAACAACATCAGATATAAAAAAAGGATTGTGTATAGTATATAACAATGACACGTATAAAATCATTGAATTTCAGCATGTTAAACCTGGTAAAGGGCCAGCGTTTGTACGTACCAAATTAAAAAGTTTAACTTCTGGTAAAGTATTAGATAATACTTTTTCTGCAGGGCATAAAATTGAAGAAGTAAGAGTAGAAACACGAAAGTACCAATATCTTTATAAAGATGGAGAAATGTATCACTTCATGAATAACGATGATTATACACAGATTCAATTGCAAGAAGATATATTAGATGCTCCTAGCTTAATGAAAGAAGGAGAAGTAGTCACAATCATTGTACGTTCTGAAGATGAGTTACCACTATCTGTTGATATGCCTGCAAGTGTTATTTTAGAAGTAACGCATACAGAACCTGGAATTAAAGGAAATACAGCAACCAACGCTACAAAGCCAGCTGTAGTTGAAACAGGAGCAAGTGTTAATGTTCCATTATTTATCAATGAAGGTGATAAAATTAAAGTAGAGACTGAAAAAGGAACTTATCAAGAAAGAGTAAAAGAATAACTTAATGAAAAATTATAGGTTTTTATTTCTGTTTTTATTTTTAATCTCTTGTAATGAAAATCTTTCTCCAGATGAATATACAGAACTGGCTATAGCAAATTTATACCAGCTTTCTGTACCTAAGTATATGGAGAAAATGAATGACCTCAATAAAGATGCTTCTTTACAGTATGCTAACTTAATTAAAGAAGCTTATACCGTAGTTGTTCATGAAAATAAACAGGATTATATCGCATTTGCTAAAACAATTAATGCCTACAATGAACATGTTTCTGTCTTAGATAATTATAGCCAAACTCAAATCGATTTTTTTGAACGAAATTTAAAATTGAAAAGATTTGAAACATCCGTTTTTACAAAAGTTAACGAGCTTAATGCTCGTCAAGATAAATTGAAAGGAAATATTAATGGTAAAGAACTCGGTTATGCATTATGTTTTATTGAGGGTGAAAATAATTTGTATATGATTATGAATTGGACACGATTGAATAGAATGCCAAGATTTAAAACTACTTTTGAAACTATAAATAATTCTTTTAAATTGATTAAATAGTAATGAAATTACCTAGAACACATACTTTAAAAGAAATATCAAAACTAATTGATAGTGAGTTTGTTGGTGATGAAAATTTTGCTATTTTAGGGATAAATGAAATTCATGTAGTAGAAAATGGTGATATTGTTTTTGTTGATCATCCCAAGTACTATGATAAAGCTTTAGCATCTGCGGCATCTGTTGTATTGATCAATAAAGAAGTTGCCTGTCCAGAAGGTAAGGCTTTGTTAGTTTCTAATGATCCTTTTAGAGATTTTTGTAAATTGGCAGCTTATTTTAAACCTTTCCAAACGTCAGATAAATCCATATCAGATTCATCTAAAATAGGAGAGAATACAATTATACAACCCAATGTTTTTATAGGAAATCACGTTAGTATTGGTCATAATTGTATCATTCATCCAAATGTGGTTATTTATGATGGTTGCGTTATTGGTGATAATGTGATTATTCATGCAGGTACAATTTTAGGTGCTGATGCATTTTATTATAAAAATAGACCTAAAGGCTATGATCGATTAATATCATGTGGTAATATTCGCATTGAAGATAATGTTGAAATAGGAGCAGGCTGTACAATTGATAGAGGTGTTACGGGAATAACAACAATAAAAGAAGGAACAAAGATTGACAATCAAGTGCAAATAGCACACGATACAATTATTGGTAAAAAATGTTTGATTGCTGCACATGTGGCTATTGCTGGCTGCACTGTGCTTGAAGATGAAGTTACTATTTGGGGGCAAGTAGGTATTTCTAGTGGTATTACCATTGGTAAAAAAGCTGTTGTCAATGCACAATCAGGTGTGGGAAGAGATTTAGAAGGTGGTAAAAGTTATTTCGGCTCTCCATGTGATGACGCAAGAAAGAAATACAGAGAATTGGCAGCAATTAAGGTATTGCCAGAGATTATTTCTAAAGTAAATAATATTTAGTTCAAAATGTTTCCTAAAGTTAATGGGAAAATTTACTTTTGTAAAGAATAAATTAAATAGAATTAATTTCCGTCTTCAAACGGAATAAATAATATCAATATAATGAGTGTTTTAGTAAATAAAGATTCAAAAATAATTGTACAAGGTTTTACGGGTAGTGAAGGAACTTTTCATGCTACACAAATGATAGAATATGGTACAAATATAGTTGGTGGTGTGACTCCAAATAAAGGAGGGCAGACACATTTAGATAAGCCTGTTTTTAATACCGTTGCAGAGGCAGTAGCAAAAGTTCAGGCAGATACAAGTATTATTTTTGTTCCACCAGCGTTTGCAGGCGATGCCATTATGGAAGCTGCAGAAGCAGGAATTAAGGTCATTATATGTATTACCGAAGGTATTCCTGTAGCCGATATGGTAAAAGTAAAAGCGTATATTTCTGATAGAGATTGTAGACTGATTGGACCTAATTGTCCAGGTGTAATCACACCAGGTGAAGCTAAAGTTGGTATTATGCCAGGTTTTGTATTTAAAAAAGGGAAAGTAGGGATCATTTCTAAATCAGGAACTTTAACTTATGAAGCTGCTGACCAAGTTGTAAAACAAGGTTTGGGTATTACTACAGCTATTGGTATAGGCGGTGATCCAATTATTGGCACAACAACTAAAGATGCTGTTCAATTGTTAATGAATGATGATGAAACCGAATGTATTGTCATGATAGGTGAGATTGGAGGTCAGCTTGAAGCGGATGCGGCAAAGTGGATTAAAGAAGATGGTAATAGAAAGCCTGTAATTGGTTTTATTGCTGGTCAAACGGCACCAGTTGGAAGAACAATGGGACATGCAGGAGCAATTGTAGGAGGTAAAGATGATACAGCTCAAGCAAAAATGGAAATTCTAGCAGAGAACGGAATTCATGTAGTTAACTCTCCTGCTGAAATTGGATTGAAGGTAGCTGAAGTTTTAAAATAAAAGAAATATTCATAATTTCTAAAACCTGTTTGATATTTATCAAACAGGTTTTTTATTTTTACGAATAAAAGAAACTATTTTCATATCTTTGAATTCAATAATTTATTAATAGATCATATGAAACTTTTAGAAAATAAAACGACACTAATCACAGGTGCTTCACGAGGAATTGGTAGAGGGATTGCTGAAGTATTTGCCAAAAACGGGTCAAATATCGCATTTACCTATAATGCTTCGGTAGATGCAGCAAAGGCTCTTGAAAAAGAATTGCAATCTTATGGTGTAAAAGTTAAAGGTTTTCAATCAAATGCTGCAAATTTTGATGCAGCTCAAGAACTGGCAAAAGAGGTGCTAGAAGAATTCGGAACTATTGATGTGTTAATAAATAATGCGGGTATTACCAAAGACAATCTATTATTGCGTATCTCAGAAGAAGATTTTGATAAAGTTATTGAAGTAAATCTAAAATCGGTTTTTAATTTAACCAAGGCAGTTATTAGACCTATGATGAAACAACGCTCAGGCTCTATTATTAATATGAGTTCTGTAGTTGGTGTAAAAGGTAATGCTGGTCAATCAAATTATGCCGCTTCAAAAGCTGGTATTTTAGGTTTTACTAAATCAATTGCCTTAGAACTTGGTTCTAGAAACATACGCTGTAATGCTATTGCACCAGGTTTTATAGAAACTGAAATGACAGGTGCTTTGCCTGAAGAAACCGTAAAAGAATGGCGTGAAGCAATACCACTTAAACGAGGAGGAACTCCCGAAGATATTGCCAATGCATGTGTGTTTTTGGCATCTGACATGGCTGCTTATATCACAGGTCAAACGCTCAATGTTGATGGCGGAATGTTGACATAGTAATTTATAAATGACATCTAACACGGTTTTATTATTAATTTTAGCGGTCATCATGGCAATAATGATGGCTTATTTTCAGTATTTCTATAAAACTAAAGGTAAAAGTAAAACAATAATAGGTCTAAGTTTTTTACGTTTTTCAGCCATTCTTTCATTGTTGGTGTTATTGATTAATCCTAAGATTAAATCTACAGAATATGAAGAGGTTAAACCACGACTCAACATTCTTGTTGACAATTCATCTTCAATTGCTTATGCCAATGAGCAGGCTAATATTCAGGCATTTATCAAGCAATTAAAAGATAACAAACCGCTTAATAAAACTTTTTCAATTAATTATTATGCCTTTTCTGATGATCTTTACTTGCAAGATACTTTTACGTATAAAGAGTCTGGAACAAATATAGTGCAGAGTTTAAAATCATTGCAAGATTTACATAAAGGAAGTGTTGCTCCAACTATTTTGATTACTGACGGCAATCAAACTCAAGGAGCTAATTATACTTTTACTACCAGTAATCATCCTATTTATCCCGTTATAGTAGGAGACACCTTACAGTATGATGATTTGAAAATAAATCAAGTAAATATAAATTCGTATACCAATTTAAACAATTACTTTCCTGTTGAAATTTTTGTAGGCTATGACGGAGATCAGGTTATCAACAAGACTTTAAATGTATATCAGAATAATAATGTAGTATTTCATAAGCAATTAACTTTTACTAGAGAAAAGTCTTCGCAAAAAATACAATTTGATTTACCAGCCAATTCAGTAGGGAGTCAAAATTTTAAATGCAGTATAGCAACGCTTAAAAATGAAAATAACACCATTAATAATCAAAAAAGATTTACCATTGAAGTTGTTGATGAGCAGGCAAAAATTTTAATATTAAGTGCTGTAAAACATCCAGATATTGGCATGATAAAAAGAGCAATATCATCTAACAAACAACATAAAGTTATTGTAGAAAATGATTTAGATAAGAATATTCAATACAAAGATTATCAGTTAATTATCGTGTATCAACCTAATGTAAAATTTAAAAAAATATTTAAAGATTTAGACGTAGAGAAAACCAATGTATTTATTATTACAGGTACAATAACGGATTGGAATTTTTTAAATGATGCACAACCTTATTTTTCTAAAAAACAGATTGATAAAACAGAAGTTTATACCCCTAGTTTTAATGCCGACTTTGATGAGTTTATCATTGATGATATTGATGTTTCTAATTTCAATCCGTTAGAAGATTATTTTGGAGATGTCAGTTTTTCTATTCCCTATAAAACTATTTTCTTTCAAAATATTTCAAATTTTACAACTAAGAAACCATTATTAGCGACTTTCTCAATCGATAATAGGAGAGGGGCTGTACTGTTTGGAGAGAATAGCTGGAAATGGCGGATACAGAGTCATGTAAACAATAACTCTTTTGTGAAGTTTGATCGTTTTTTTAATAAATTGATACAATATGTATCTTCTTCAAAAAAATACAACCGCTTAGAAATAGATTATCAACCCTTTTTATATGCAAACAAAGATGTTATTATTAAAGCTCAGTTTTTTGATGCTACTTATGTTTTTGATAAAAATGCAAATTTGACTTTGTCATTGACAAATAAAAGAACAAAAGAAACTAAAAAAATACCATTTACATTAAAAAATAAGCATTATGAAGTTGTAATTGGCAATTTAAATGCAGCTAATTATAGTTTTTCAGTTACTACTGAAAATAAAAAAGACAGTAAGTATGGTCGTTTTACTATTTTGCCTTATGATATTGAGCAGCAATTAACAACAGCCAACACAAAAGATCTTAGAAGTTTGGCAAATCATACTAAAGGTACATTTCATACAATTAGTAGTACAGCAAAACTGGTTAAAGAATTACTTGAAGATAAAAAATACCGTACCATTCAAAAAAGTAAAGAACAAATCATCTCATTAATTGATTGGAAATGGGTATTGCCTTTTATACTTTTCCTTTTAAGTGTAGAATGGTTTGTTAGAAAATATTATGGTAAAATATAAGACTTATGGGGCATAATCATTCACATCATCACAATACGACTGGTAATATTAAAGTTGCTTTTTTCTTAAACCTAATCTTTACCATTATTGAATTTGTTGGAGGTCTCTATACGAATAGTTTAGCAATAATGTCTGATGCGTTACATGATTTAGGAGATAGTTTTAGCTTAGGTTTGTCATGGTATTTTCAAAAATTATCTCATAAAAAACCAAGTAATAAATTTTCTTATGGCTATAAGAGGTTTTCTTTATTAGGAGCAATTGTCAATTCTGTAATTTTAGTAATTGGCTCAATTTATATTATGAGTAAAGCTATACCAAGACTAATGCATCCTACGGAAGCAGATGCGAATGGTATGATGTGGCTAGCAATTTTAGGAATTGTTGTAAATGGTGCAGCTGTATTGAAATTAAAACAAGGCACATCAATTAATGAACGCGTAGTGTCATTACATTTATTAGAAGATGTGTTAGGCTGGGCTGCCGTCTTAATCGCAAGTATTATCATGCAGTTTTGGTATGTGCCTATTTTAGACCCTATTCTATCCCTATGTATTGCAGCGTATGTACTGTTTAATGTTTATAAGAATATAAAAGAGACACTACACATTATTTTACAGGGCACACCTGAAGAAATATCAGTAGATAATGTTCGTATAAAACTAGAAAAATTACCCGAAATAAATGAAATTCACGATTGCCATATTTGGTCATTAGATGGAGAATATAATTTATGTACTATCCATATTACCATAAATAACAAATTAATGACCATTGCAGATTCTAGTGAAATTAAAAAACAAGTCCGTCAATTATTACATGATGAATTTGATTTAGAACATGTGACTTTAGAATTAGAGCTAATAAATGAAGATTGTGAGTATAGAGAAGGTATTTAACTAATTAATTGTAAATTTGAAGAAACATTAAAACTAAATAGAAATGAGTAACAATCAACTAAATTTTCCGAAAGTGGCTATGCCATTTATATTTTTGGCAGTTATTGCCATTATATTATTTTCAAAATCTTTTGTAACCATCGATGCTGGTGAGGCTGGTGTGCTTTGGAAACGATTTGATGGTGGTGTGGTAACAGATAAACCTGCATTAGGCGAAGGCTTTCATGTAGTTGCACCATGGAATGATGTAGAAGTTTATGAAGTACGTCAACAAGAATTTTTTGATCAAATGAAGGTTTTATCTTCTAACGGATTAGATATTCAATTAGATGCTACAGCTTGGTATCATCCAAATATTGAAAAACTGGGTATGCTACACCAAACAAAAGGAACTAACTATTTAGAAAGAGTAGTTAGACCGGCTTTAAGATCTGCAACTCGTGAAGTTGTTGGGCGTTATACTCCAGAACAAATTTACTCTTCAAAGCGAGCAATTATTCAAAAAGAAATATTTGAAGAAACAAGAAAAATTTTAGCAGGTGAATTTGTGCAATTGAATAATGTATTGGTTAGAGATGTTACTTTACCAAATACTATTAAAGATGCAATTGAAAGAAAACTAGGGCAAGAACAAGAATTTTTAGAGTATGAATTTAGGCTGCAAAAAGCAAAAAAAGAAGCTGAAAAACAACGTATTGAAGCTAAAGGTAAAGCTGATGCGAATACAATTTTAAGTGCTTCACTTACTGACAAAATTTTAAAAGACAAAGGTATTGAAGCAACGCTAGAGTTGTCTAAATCACCAAATACAAAAGTAGTAATTGTTGGAGGGAAAGACGGAATGCCTTTGATATTGGGAAATAATTAATTCTCACCCATAATCGACAAATACGATTATGACCTCTCTACCTCGACTTCGCTCGGCACAGGTTCGGATAGGTAAAAGGAAACCTTGACAACTAAGTATCAAGGAGTTCTTTAGATAAAAATAAAAAAGTTCAAAAGAGGAAATATTTTTTCTCTTTTGAACTTTTTTATTTCTTATCCTTAGTATTTATTCTGATTTTATCTTTAGAAACTTTTCCTTTTTTGATAGCCTTATAATTTTCATAGCATTCAAGTACAGCTTCTATAATTTGTAAATCACTTGCTTTTTTAACAAAATTATTAGAGTAGTTGCATTCTTTTAAAAGATCATCAAGCTCTTTTTTACTCATATCCATATAATCCATTAGAATTTCTCTATTGAATTTTTCTTCCATCATACCACGTAACTTATCCTTCTCTTTAAGTTTTTTAAGTTTTTTAATTTCTTTAGGTTTCTTTCCGAATTTTTTATACCAAAAATCTAAAGGGTTAAATAAGGCAGCTCCAACAGAATTGTAATCTTTATCTTTTGGTCTACCAATTTCATAGGTTTGAGGAAGTCCTTCAATATGGATTCTTGAATATTTATCCATAGGTACATTTTTAGCATCAATTTCTAAAACACCGATTAAATTATGTGCCTTAACAGTAACTTCATTAATGTTTAATGTCTTTTGATGTATCGCGATTTCAAGTTCATTACCTTTCAATAAATCATTTGTTATTTTTAATTTGATTGATTTATAACCAATATACGATATCAGTAAAGTATCATTAGCTTTGGTTAGAATTTCAAAATAACCTTTGTGATTGGTTATAGCACCGTCAGCGGTATTTAAGTTGAAAATGTGAGCACTTGGTAAAGGTTTTTTGTCTTTAACATCAACAATACTACCTTTTAAAATCTTAATAGAATCTAATGTGATTTGCTCTTCTTTTTGAGCATGTGTGACACTTATTGAAAAGAATATAATTAGAAAAAAGAGGTTTAACTTTTGCATAGGGCAATAATACTAATAATTCTATGATTTTTTTTGTTAAATTATCACAAAAAGAACACCAAAATAGTTTACCTCAAAATTATCACAATAATATTTAGAATTATTAATTAGTTTTAGTTTTAAAAGACTCTTTAAAGCTAAGTCCTATTATCCTAAGTTCTATATAAGCTTTCTTCATGTTTTCAGACAATTAACTTAATAACCTGAGTTCGGCTTAAGCTTTGATCTGCAGACTGTAAAGAAAAGGTGAGATTTGAAATGGAAAATTTGAATGAATATCTTGATATTTCAAAAAATTTACATGAAAATATTGCCTTTTCTTTATATTTCCTTCGGATTTAATGAATTTTTTCCAATTTTCGCCAAATTTCCTCAAACTAACCCGTTAGTCTTTCTAAAATTCGTCTTCAAATTGAATGAAAATTCATCTAAACTGCAAACAAATCTTAAGTCGAACTCAGGTTAATAGATAATCTAAGTTTAGGAGAGTTGTTGAGGTAATTTGAGTGAATTTGGAGCAGCATATGGGTTAATCATTGAAATCTATGCTTAGATAAGTCAATAGTACAGTATTTTCATGAGCTATCTGTTTTTTGAGGACAAAGACCTTGAGAATAGATGTTTTATTCAAAAAAAATAATTGAAAAGAATTCCTCTAGGCTCTGTCACACCTTCATGTAGCCATTTCGGCGGAAGAAGGCCTCGCCCTCGGGGATAGTTGGTTTTAAGAATTTTTTTATTTTAACTGCTAGTAGATAAAAGTGATTCGTTTCAAAAGACTCTTTATTTAACTGTAAAAATTGTGCACATGACAGGACTTGAACCTGCACGTTCTAATGAACATTAACCCCTCAAGCTAACGCGTCTACCAATTCCGCCACATGTGCAATAGAATACTGTAAAAATAAAAAAGTTAAGCTAAAACAGCTTAACTTTTTTGTGACCGGGCTGGGGCTCGAACCCAGGACCCTCTCCTTAAAAGGGAGATGCTCTACCAACTGAGCTACCAGGTCATTAATTTTGAGGTTGCAAATATAATATCTAATATTTATTCTGCAAGCTATTTTTTAAAAAAATTTCAACGATATTTGTTCTTTAAATTAATAGGCTAAAAATCAATTTTTTATGAAGATAGTTTTATTGGGATATATGGCTAGTGGCAAGACGTCTATAGGAAAAAAACTAGCAAAACAGCTTAATTTACTATTTATAGACCTTGATGATTACATTGCTGAGCAAGAAAATTCAAGTGTGTTGTCTATTTTTAAAGATAAAGGTGAAATCTATTTTAGAAAAAAAGAAGCTTATTACCTTAAAGAACTATTGAAAGGTAATGAAAATTTTGTTTTGGCTCTTGGAGGCGGAACTCCTTGTTATGGCGATAATTTAAACAATATTAATTCTAATGCAATTTCATTCTATTTAAAAAACTCATTACAAAGCACATATGATAAGTTATCTAAACTTAAAAATAAAATCAAAAGACCCTTGATAGCGACGATTTCAAATGCTGATTTAAAAGAGTTTATTGCCAAACATTTGTTTGAAAGAGCTCCTTTTTATGAGCAAGCCACAGTTACAATCATAGTTAATGGTAAGACAAAAAAAGAAGTTTCAAAAGAAATTAGTAAAAAATTAAAAGCTAATTAATTTAAATAAGCAACAATTGAATCTTTGGTATATTCAACACTAATATGTTCTTGTAGAGAAGTTGATAAAGAAATGCCTTTAAAATCAGCTTTAATAGGGTATTTTTTGTGATTTCTATTGACCAAAACTGCCGTTTGAAATTGTTTTAAGGGTACGTTTAAAAAATGCTTAACCGCGTACATTAAGGTTGATCCAGAATTTAACACATCATCTACCAGTATTATTGATTTATTTTTATACGCTTTTTCTGCTATCGAGGTGGTAACGGGCTTTAGTGGGTTTATTTTATCAACTTTAACTTCACATACCACAGCCTTAATAGGTGATATCTCTTCTAAAATTACTTGAAGCTTTTTTGCAAATAGAAATCCATTAGTTGAAATACCAGCAATAATAATCTCTTTTTGATTAGAATTACTTTCATAAATTTGAAAAGCTATCCTTTTAATTTTATGTTGAATCTCGGTATTGCTAAGTATTATTGAGCGTTTCATTTGTTTATTTTTACTGTATTGATGTAAAATTAACATAAACATCCTTTTTAAAGGGTTTTGTTTTAAGATTCAAAGATAATAAATAGTTCTTTACCCATACGGTCTTCAATAGAATTGTGTGACTTTTCTAATGTCTTGAGTTTGAAATATGTTGAAAATAGTTTTATATACTCATCTTTTGTCCCTCCAAATGGAGGTCCTTTAGCAGTCAGTGGAAAATCAAATAATAAACCAACTAGCTTTCCTTTTTTATGCAATAATTCATGCATTTTCTTTGCATAGTCTTTTCTGAACTTAGGCTCTAAAGCACAAAAAAAAGTTTGCTCTAAAATTAAGTCATATTTCTTTTGGTGATTAAAAAAGTTGGCATGAATCAAATGTTCTTTAGGAAAACTAGGTACTCTTTTGCTGAAATTTTTTAAAGGATTCTCTACAATATCAAGAATGGTTATATTTTTAAACCCCGAATCATGTAAAAACTCAGCTTCATAACTGTTTCCACAACCTGGAATTAATATAGAAATCTCTTTATCTGTCAATTGCTCAATGTAATTTTGAATAGGGGTAGACGGATACCCAATATCCCAGCCTGTAGTTTGATTTTTATATCTTTCTTTCCAAAAAGAGCGGTTAAATTTATTCATAGTATAAAATTTTCCTCTTGAGAGAGGTAAATTACATGTTATTATTCAAACTCTCCCATCTAGGTGGGTCAAAAATTCGTAAGGAGAAGTTTTTAGGTATTCTATATTAATCTTCATTTTCAAAACCGTAATCTTCAATATCTCTTCTGTCCTTTTTAGTCGGACGACCAGTACCTTTCTTACGGTAATACTCTTTTGAGTATTTAAGTAGTTCAGCATCTTTAAAAGCCTCTTTAGGGGTAATGTCAGTTCGGTATAAATCAACCAGCTTTGCTCCAACACGACTTTTAGGAATATCTATTACTTTTAATTCATAATTGATTTGATTTTTTCTGACACTTATTTTCTCACCAACAAAAATTTCTTTTGAAGGCTTAACATTAGATGAATTAATCTTTATATGACCTTTCTTACATGCCTCAGTAGCAATACTTCTAGTTTTATAATAACGGACTGTCCATAAATATTTATCTATTCTCATGTTTAATTTCTAATACATCAAATATATCAAAAAAATAAGGCTATCAATTATGATAGCCTTATTAATATTTTTTTAACAAAAAATTATTCATTTGAAATCTGATACATTTCTTTAGAAAATGGTTTTCTGTCAAATGAGCTAAAAATTTGTTCAGTTTGCAACTCTAATTCTTTTACATTTTGTAGTTTAGGTGTTATTCCTGCAATATGATTTAAAGCAACTTTTAACAAAGGTTCTTGCAGGTCACCAAAAGGTTTCATATCAGAAATGTATTCCACTTGCTCGTAGTCTGGTTCAAATCCTTTAGTATAATCACTTTGGTCTAATTTATTGAAAATCTTAAACGTAATCGGTTGCATTGCGTTTTTATGATTAGGGTTAACATTAGTGGCACCGAAATCAGGAGAATCATAAACAGTGAAAGAGCCTACATTTTTACCATAAGTTGTTGTTCCTACTTTTATAACGGTCATATAAGGTGATAAACCATTAATAATCATTTCACTGGCAGAAGCAGTATTGTCTGAGGTAATTACATACAATCTACTTAAAGAGCTTAATCTATTAATTGAAGCATCAGAACCAGTGTATTCACCTTCTTTATCATATATTCTTGCATTATTAAAGAATGGATAAGCACCATTTTCAGTGCTATTTTTACTGTTATAAATTAGCTTCCCAAAAACATCATCAGTACTTGCACCTGCATGTATCATACTAGCTAAATATGCTGAAGTCAATACAGAGCCTCCTCCGTTATAACGTAAATCTAATACCAATTCTTGAATGCCAGCAGATTTAAAATCACCAAAAATAGCATTTAATTCATCATGGAATGTGTACTTAAATCCGTTATATACCAAATAACCTACTTTTTTACTTCCAATATTGATGACACTTGCATAGTGTACTGGGTTTTCAGTAACTTCTCTAAGATTTAAAGAAGCTTCTTTTCCGTTTGAAACTATATTACCATTGTTTATGATTGCAAACTTCATAGAAATAGAATTTTTACTATAGTAATTATTTACAATTTTATAATTATCAAGGGTTAAAGAAACGCCATCAAATACATTAAATATATCAGCTCTTTTTAAACCTGCATCTGATGCAGGAGAATTTGGCACTACATAAGTTATATAGCCAATAACTTCATTGCTATCGTCACTTACTCTAGCAAGAGAAAACTCAAATCCGAATGCATCATTTACACCTCTAAAGGAAGCATTTTGTTCTTCATAATCTTCAATAAACCAAGAGAAACGATCTACAGCATTTTCTTTACCGACTGTACCTACATATTTATATAATAAAGATGTGAATAAATCTTTAGGTTCACTTTCACCATTTAAATAAGTGTTAAAAGCATTGATATTATCTTTTTTAGCATCAGCCAAATTTGGCACATCTTCTTGCCAATAATAATGCTTGTTTAATCCTTTCCAAACAAAATCGTTAATTTCATTATCTAAAGAAACATCCGCTACAGGATCTACTTTATTATCATCATCTGTACAGCTGATAAATAATAAGATTATTAGGCTAATTGTTGTAAGTGCAATTTTTTTCATATTTTTTGTGTTTATAAATTTGTCGCAATTTAGCTAAAAAAAAACAAAATTTTAGTTTGATGTTACAAAAGCGTAACTTGTTCGTCTTAAGTTTGTATTGCTATATTATCAATAATCAAACCAAATGAACCAAACTGAATTTTTAAATACAGTTTTACCTTTAAAAGATAAAGTTTTTAGATTGGCTAAACGACTGTTAGTTTCTATAGATGAAGCTGAAGATGCAACTCAAGAATTGTTTTTGAAATTATGGAAGAATAAAAACAAGTTAATAGAGTATAGAAATGTAGAAGCTTTTGCAATGACTATGACTAAAAATTATTGTTTAGATCAACTCAAAGCTAAACGGTCAAATAATTTAAAATTGGTACATAGTAATTATAAGGATCCTGCTATTTCTTTAGAGAGAAGTATAGAACTAAAAGATTGTGTGAGTAGGGTACATCGTTTGATCGAAGTTTTGCCTGAAAAGCAAAAAATAATTATACAGTTGAGAGATATTGAAAATTTTGAGTTTGAAGAAATTGGCAAGATTCTTGACTTACAACCTACAGCAGTGAGAGTTTCACTGTCTAGAGCAAGAAAAACAATAAGAGAACAATTGATAAAACAACAAAACTATGGAATTAGCTAACATAGAAAAACTCATTGAAAAATATGAAAATGCAGAAACTTCTTTGCAAGAAGAACAGGAGTTGAAAGACTATTTTCAACAAAAAGACATTCCTAATCACTTGTTTGAATATAAAGCATTATTCAATTACTTTGATGAAAGTAGTACTGAACGTTATACAAAGACCATTCCTTTAAAAACTAGAAAAACGAATTGGAAATGGATCTCAGCAGCAGCAGCAGTCCTATTACTATTTGGTGTCTATTCCCTAAAATTTTCTGACAGTATTAGTAAAAAAGAACGTCAGGAAGCTGAATTTGCTTTACTAGAAACTAAAAAAGCATTCCAACTGATATCTCAAAAACTAAACAAAGGAGAACATGTTGCTTTTGCTGGATTACAAGAGTTTAACAAAGCACAAAACAAAATATTTAAAACAAAATAGAAATTAAAAAATAAAATAATGAAAACTATAAATAAAAATAATAAAATGAACTTTTTAAAGAAAAATCACCCCCAAGACTTCGGAGTCAAAAAAAACACTAGAAGTCTAATTATTGCATTGGCAATAGCAATTTTGCCTTTATTCACATTTGCTCAATCTACATTTGATAAATTTGTAGATATGGATGATGTTACTGTAGTCAAAGTCAATAAGAAGATGTTTGAACTTATGAGTAAAATTTCAGGAGAGTCAAACGAAGCAGATGATTATATTAGCTTGATTAAAGGCTTGGATAATTTAAGGGTGTTGGCAACAGAAAATAAAGTAATTGCTGCAGAAATGAAAGCTAAAGTAAAAGCTTATTTAAAAACCTCTAACTTATCTGAATTAATGAGTGTTAAAGACAAAGAAGGTAATGTAAAAATCTATATTAGAGAGGGTAAAGATGAAGATCATGTAAAAGAACTCTTTATGTTTGTTGATGGTATAAGTTCTCATTTAGAAGATGAAGATCGTAAGCCTGAAGCAGTTATTGTTTCTATAACAGGAGACATCGATTTGAATAAAATATCTAAATTAACAAAACAAATGAACATCCCTGGAGGTGAGCATTTAAAAAAAGCAAATAAAAAGTAATAATGAAGATTCTAACTAAAATATTTAGCCTAATTATTCTGACAAGTATTTTTGTTTCTTGTGCAAGTAGCCCATCATTACAAAAATACTATATAGATAATGAAGACAATAAGAATTTTATTTCTTTTGACGTGCCTGCGAGTGTCTTAAATCTTAAGGAATCTATTTCTGAAGACGATAGAGCTGTCTTAGAATCATTTAAAAAGTTAAATGTTTTGGCTTTTGTAAAAGATGGGAGCAATGCTGCAGCATATAAAGTAGAAAGTAAAAAAGCGAAAACGTTAATTAAAAATTCTAAGTATCAAGAATTGATGAGCTTTAAAGATAAAGGTAGAAACTTTGTTTTAAAATATGAAGGTGATGAAAGTGATACTACTGTTGATGAATTTGTAATTTATGTGGCAGAAAAAACAAAGGGATTTGCTTTAATCAGAGTTTTAGGTGATAATATGGAGCCTGAAAAAATGATTAAATTAATGAATCAGATTAAAAACATTAATCCTAAAGAAATGAAAAAATTGGAAGGTGTATTTAAAAATGTAAATCTCTGATTTTCCTTAACTATAACTGCAAGAAAAATGTAGTTCTAACCTCTCCTTTGGAGCTACCGTCTGGACACAAATATATTTGATATATTGTGAGATAAAATGCAGACAAGACATTTTAATGATTTAAAAGACAAGCGATTGTTGAATAGAGG